>NZ_QWGI01000032.1:0-29986 GCF_003435125.1 Clostridium sp. AM25-23AC
CAGGGTTTTACATACTGTTCAGTTTTCAAGGAACTTTGTTTCGTTGCCGCTTTCGTTCTCAGCAGCAACTCGTTTATTCTATCACACCGTTTCCGGTTTGTCAAGAACTTTTTTAACTTTTTGAAGGAGTTTTCCTTCATAAGTTAAAGCGCAGAAGGAGGGATTTGAACCCTCGCGCCGCTACTAACGACCTACTCCCTTTCCAGGGGAGCCCCTTCAACCACTTGGGTACTTCTGCATTGGTTGACTCACATCTTGCTTTTTTTACAAGATCGTTATTCAGTTCTGCACCAGGAACTCATCTCTCTGGCTCCGCAGTACAGTTAGCGGAGAGAGTGGGATTCGAACCCACGCGCCCTTGCGGACAAACGGTTTTCAAGACCGCCTCGTTATGACCACTTCGATATCTCTCCAAAGCGCTCTCTCAAACGTGCTCATTAATAATACCCCACAATACCATTTTTGTCAAGCATTTTTCCAAGTTTTTTTCGTTTTTTTATTCTTTTCTAATTGTATACAAAATATGCTATTCCCATGCATTGCGATCATCAACATCTGGTATTCTCATGTCATATATCCAATAAACTCATTTCTCCTTTTGAAAAGAATTTTTTCAGAATTTTTCTAAAAGTCTAAAATTCGTAACTGTTCAGTAGGTCTGCGCACTTGCTGCGCTGACCGTAAGAAAACATAGGCTGGAGGGCAAAAATCCCATCAGCGAAGCTGATCTGGAATGGATTTTTGCGTGTAACTATGAAGGTACTGAATAGGTACTAAAATTCTTTTTATCTGTTCAGCCAGAAAGGCGTGATCTCCTTTTCCCGGAAGACCACGCCTCTCTCTGACTGCCACTGGCAGATCCATATCTTCTATTATAGAAAGAATCTATTGTACCCTATGAGCACAAAGAGCCTCCGCGATGATCATATCCTCCGGAGTTGTCACTTTGATGTTTGAATAACTTCCCTCGATAAACTTCACCTTTGTGTCCGTCATCAGTTCCACTACCATTGCATCATCCGTAATACGGCTGCGGTCTGTTCCGGGTGCAAATACCTTCTCATAGGCGCGGTAGATCAGACCGAAGCGGAATGCCTGAGGTGTCTGGATCTGCCATAAGGTACTGCGGTCCGGCGTGCTTGCAGAAAATCCCTCCGCATCCGCTGCCTTGATCGTATCCTTAACCGGCATCGATGCCACACAGGCAGAAAACTCCCGGACACCATCCACAGCTCTCGCGATGATCTCTCCGTTTACAAGCGGTCTTGCACCATCATGGATCAGAACGATACCGTCCTCTGCGAATCCTACGGTCTTTAAAGCGCAAAGTCCATTCCGGACAGAATCATACCGTTCTTTTCCTCCCGCAACGACCTGTCTCACTCTGGTAAATCCATACTGCTCCACGATATTCCTTTTACAGAATTCCACTTCGTCTGCTCCGGCCACCAGAATAATCTCATCCATCCCTGCCTTCTCAAAGGCCCGCAGGGCATGAACAACCACCGGTTCCCCCTTTAAGAGAAGATACTGCTTTGCCACCTTGCTGTGCATCCGCTTTCCATGTCCTGCTGCCAGCACGATGGCTGCTGTTTTCACCTGTTCCATTACCGCTCTCCCAGTTTTAGGTTCGGCACCGCATTGAGGTCCCAGCCTGCGCGGACTCCGTTGATATACTCATAGTATCCCGCAGCACCGATCATTGCTGCGTTGTCGGTACAGAAGATCGGTGACGGATAGTAGAATTCGATTCCGGCTTTCTCACATGCCGCCTTCATGCCTGCGCGCAGGGCAGAGTTTGACGCAACGCCGCCCGCAATGGCGAGCTTCTTGTATCCAAACTCCTTTGTTGCCGCAACGGCACGGCTCACGAGAACATCCACCACCGCGTTCTGGAAGGAAGCGCAGAGATCCGGCACACAGATCGTCTCTCCCTTCATCTCCGCCTGGTTGATATAGTTTAATACAGCGGATTTCATGCCGCTGAAGCTAAAGTCATACTGGGATCCGCCGACTTTTGCCCGCGGAAATTCCATGGCATGAGGATTTCCCTCTTTTGCCGCCTTGTCGACCTTCGGGCCGCCCGGGTAGCCAAGACCTACGGCGCGGGCAACTTTATCGAATGCCTCTCCCGCCGCGTCATCCATTGTGCGTCCGATGATCTCGAACTCACCGTAGTCCTTCACGATCACAAGATGCGTATGTCCGCCGGACACGATCTCGCAGACAAACGGCGGTTCCAGATCCGGGTGCTCGATAAAGTTTGCGGATACATGTCCCTCGATATGATGAACCGGCACCAGCGGCTTCTTTGCGGCGTAAGCGATAGCCTTTGCCGCCGCAACGCCCACGAGAAGCGCGCCCACAAGACCAGGTCCGTAGGTCACAGCGATGGCTGTGATCTCATCTAATGTCATGTGTGCTTCGTCTAAGGCAGCCTGAACCACCTGATTTACCTTCTCAATATGTTTCCTTGACGCGATCTCCGGCACAACCCCGCCGTAAAGTGTGTGGAGCGCGATCTGGGATGAGATCACGTTAGAAAGCACCTCACGGCCGTTTTTTACAACAGCGGCCGCTGTCTCATCACAGGAACTCTCGATTGCAAGTATATATACATCTTCTTCAACACTGTGTATCTTCATTTCTTAATCCTCATCAAATCCAAGTTCAGCAGACCAGCCGTCGCGGGCAGTCTTAATTTTCGGGAAGATTTCCCGGATCTCGTTTAAATATTCCTCCGGATGCATTAAGGACGGGCTGTAATGGGTCAGCCACATCTCCCGCGGATTCGCCTCTTTACCGAGCTTTGCCGCCTCCTGGAACATCATATGCTTATTCTCCCGCGCGTTGGCAATTTTTTCCTTCTCACCGTACATGCCCTCGCAGATAAAGAGGTCATTGTCCGCGGCATATTCGGCGATTGCCGGAACCGGGCGCGTGTCAGTCGTGTAGGTAACGGAAATTCCGCGGCGCTTTTCTCCCAGCACCATGTCCGGGGTCAGGATCTTACCCTCGTGCTCGATGGTCTCGCCTTTCTGCAGTCTGCTCCAGAATTTCTGCGGAATCTCCTGGGCTCTCGCCCGTTCCACATCAAATTTGCCGTTTCTCGGGATCGTAATGCGATATCCATAGCAGGTCACGCGGTGGTTTACGCGGAATGCGTCCACCACATAGGGACCCGCCTGAAATTTTTCTCTCGGCTCCGTGAGTTCTTTAAACACAAGCGGGAACGGAAGTTCCGGCGCAATGGTGCGCAGAGCACCAACGACACGTTCCAGACCTTTCGGTCCCACCAGAAGTACCGGCTCCGTGCGCTCCGCGTTTCCCATGGTCAGGAGAAACCCCGGAAGTCCGCTGATATGGTCGGCATGGTAGTGGGTGAAGCAGATCACGTCCACCGGCTTCGGGCTCCATCCCTTTTCTTTCAATGCGATCTGGGTTCCCTCGCCGCAGTCGATCAGCAGATTGCTACCATCGCAGCGCGCCATCATGGACGTTAGCCAGCGGTACGGCAGCGGCTGCATGCCGCCGGTTCCCAGTAAACAGATATCTAACATGTATTTTCCTCTGCATTCTATGATAATAAAAGTTTATATTTATCCAGTCTGCACGTATCATACCATAAAGCGGAGGTCATATGCAAGAGATGGAAGTTGATTCCTGGGCAGGAACCGCAAGAAGTATTACTGTTCACGCCGCGCAAACAGTAACTGATTTTGCCGATGCTTCGCATTCCGAATCGGCAAAATCCATTACCATCACTGTATTGTACGGAATTTTCAGTTCAGAAAATTCCTACCCGTGTACAGTGACCAAGAAGTACAGAACTGCCGACGTCAGCTTCTTCTGAATACCCGGCAATAGAAAACGAGTACAGACAACCGCCCGTACCCGCTTCTAACATTCAAATATGCTCTTGCAGCGCAATCTGGTCTGAACCTGTTTCAGCATAACGGCATTTCTGCCGCATACCGCCTGCGTTTTCAAAGCAGCTCGATCTCATCCTCCACGTCCACCGGAACCCGGAACTCCGCTGTCACTTCGTTGTAGCAATCCTCGCACAGGTCAAAATGGTGGATCTCCCCGTCTTTTTCCGAAAAGAAGTCCCATCTGTGATCTGATGTAAACACACCTTCCCGCACGATCCCATGTTTCACCGCCAGTTTTTTCCCACAGCGGTTGCAGATCACACAATCCAGCCTGCCATCTTTTCCGTATTTTCTCATCGTTTCTTTTCCTCCGCCTTCTTTATCTCCGGCTCTTCCGGAGTCCCCTACAGTATAGCGGATATTTTCATGATTTTAAGTGGGAATCGATGGAACGGAACGTCTCCACATGATGAGGGCATCCTCCACCGGATTCTGATAGTAATTTTTCCGCACAGCCTCCGCCTGAAAACCATAGGATTTATAAAGGTTTATGGCAGGTGTGTTTCCGGCGCGCACCTCCAGAGTCAGGTCCGGCGCTTCCTTTTCCTTTGCAGAGATTTCCAGACGGTCCATGAGTTTCTTTGACTCCCCACAGCCCCTGTGTTCCGGGAGCACTGCGATCCTCATGAGCTCGCCTTCGCCGGCGAGGAAGCGGAAATTCGCGTATCCGATCCTGGTGCCGTCTGTATCTGTCAGCACCCAGGCCTCGTCCCACTCACTCTCAAGCAGGTCAGAGAGGAGCTTTTCAGACCAGGCATCCGAAAAGCAGGTCTGTTCGATCTGCTTCACAGCGGAAATATCATCCACAGTCATCGCGCGAAGCACAGCTCCTGCCTGTTCCGCGGATTTTTCACCGCTGTTTTCGTTATTTATGTATTTATTGTGATTGTTGGAATTTTCATGAATAATGTCTTTTTCCACTATATTCTCCTTTTCAACCGCATTCCACAGGCTTGCACACCATGCACGACGGATCTGCCGGATTTTTGCCGGAATTTTCGTTCATGTGAACAGACTGCCGGGAAATAAATTCCCGGCAGAGTCTTATCACAATATTCGATTCCATATATGACTTTACAGCCAAGTCCTATCTCTTTTTCTCCGGCGTAAAGTCCTCCTCGATGACATTCCATGCAGCCTCAACGCTGAAGTACTCGCGGATGTATTTCTGGGTCTCCTCGCACATTCTGCGGCATTCTGCCGGATCCTGATACATCTTGACTACCTCGTCAGCGAATGCCTCCGGTCCGTCGGCAACCTTCATGACGCGATCCGCCTCCGGGATTCCCTCGGAACCGATGGATGTGGTGACGATGGCAGCTCCATTGTAGACTGCCTCGACGACCTTGCCCTTAACTCCGGCGCCGTAGCGCAGCGGAACCACAACGATGCGGGATGTGGAATAAAGAGACGCAAGCTCTTCCTCCGTGACAAAGCCTTTGACAATGATGCCGCTTCCCGGCTGTTCAAGCGCTTTGATCTCGTCTGTCACCTTAGAGCCAACCACATAGAAGTTTACGTCGATCCTCTGTCTGATCAGCGGGAAGATCTCCTTTGCGAACCAGAGAACCGCGTCCGCGTTCGGCGGATGCGCGAAGCCGCCGACAAACAGCAGTCCTTCCCTCTTTGCGAAGTCCTTGTCGATATTCTCCAGGAATTTCTCATAGACATAGGCTGTGATCGCCTTGATCTTGTACTCCGGATGGATCGCGTGGATCGCCTCCTCCTCCACGTAGGACGGATAGTAGGAGACCGCCGCCTTCTCCATCAGGGAGAATTCGATGGATTTCCAGTAATCGGACTCCCGTTTCTTCTTGATATCGCCGGTAAGCTCGTACTCCCGGTACTCTCTTAAGAAATGCAGATCATGTCCGTAGTAGATCACCTTGATATTGGTGTTCTTCTTAATAAAATCAACATACTTGATGGCGATATGCGGACGGTTCAGGTACGCAAAATCGATCTCATCTTTATTCTTTGTCAGCCAGTCCCAGATACCTGCCTGGTACTCCGGCCCATATAAGATCTCCACGCCCATCTGCTGAAGTGTTGTGGAGTACGGCTCCTCGTGAAGGAAGTTGTCTCCGAGGAATTTCACGGAATATCCCATCTTCACGAACATTTTGAGGTACTGGTAAGTAGTCTTGGAACCCGCGTCCTTATCGAATGTCGGAACATAATGGTCCACGACAAGGATCACCGGCTTCTTCTGGCTTCTCTCACGGGCACGGAACGGGTTCGGATTGCCTGTATTTACAGACTGCTTTTTGAACTCCTCCGCCCACTTTTCCTTTAGCTTCTTACTGTTCTCCACCTGGTAGCGCTTTAGACCAGTTCCATTTACGTCGGTACCGTTGGAGACGCCCTCGAAGTGGATGACTTTTGACAATGGCTGGTAGACTACGCGGTATCCGGCTTTTCTCACCTCGAAGGCAAGGTCGGAATCCTCGCAGTACGCCGGTGCAAACAGCTCGTCGAAACCACCGATCTGTTTCCAGAGGTCATTGGATAACAGGATCGCCGCACCGGAGATATAGTCCACATCCTTCACGTAGTTGTATTCCGGCTTCTCCGGATCGTCAAGACGTCCATAATTCCAGCCGGAGCCGTCGCTCCAGATGATTCCCCCCGCTTCCTGGAGACGTCCGTCAGGGTAGACCAGCTTGGAGCCAACCATACCGATCGTCGGATCAGACTCGATGAGGTTCACGAGTGATGAGAGCCAGCCCGGAGTTACCTGTGTGTCATTATTTAAGAACATCACATATTTTCCGCGGGCCGCCTTCGCTGCCTGGTTACAGTTTCTCAGGAAACCCTGGTTCGTCTTGTTTCTGCAGATCACGAGATTCTCCGCGTACAGGGACAGCTCCTTAGTCGCGTCCGTGGACACGTCATCGGCGATGATGATCTCATAGGTCACATCCTTCGTGTTCTCTAAGATTGAGAGCAGGCAGGCATAGGTATAGTGGATCTGGTTGTAGACCGGGATCACGATGGACACGGTCGGGTGCTCCACATAGTCAAAATGGAGTTTTCCATGCTCTAAGTAACCGGCGCCGATCTTAAAGTCGCCGCGGATCCTGTTTCTTCCGTCCTTTGTGAAATACAGCCTTCCGTATTTTCCCGGATGGAAGACGGTATTCTTGAAGTACCCCGCGATCTTTCTCTTTCTTGTGCCCTTCGGCATGACTTTATCCACAGCGCGGTGGCATTTCCGGAGAACTTTCCACATGATCGCCTCATGTTTCGACAGGTACTGCAGGTCTCCCGCCATTCTCGCGTTCTCGCTTCTCAGGCTGGCGATGATGGCATCCAGGTTCGTCACATGATTGTTTGTGAGACGCTGGACTTCCTGCTGCTTCATGATCGTGATGTCCTTCTCGGAGATCTCCTGCTTTAAGTTCTCGCACCAGTCTTTTACCTTGTAGAGCTCGCTCTCGCGGTCAAGAAGAAATTCCACGGTCTTTGTCGGCTGCTCGTACTGTTTCATGTAGCCGAAGGAGCCTGCATCATGGACATAGGACTGGAACGCCTTTTCCATGCCGTCAAAGATCTGGAGTTCTCCCCCTGTGATCCCGAAATGGGCATAGAGATCCTCTTCTTTTACGTTGAGGACTCTCTCGTAGCGTCTGTAAAAATATAAGAGGTCGCGGTATTTCAAAAATTTCTCCGGGATTGGGAAATCAAATACCCATTCATAGTCGATTCCGTAGATGCAGTTCTCGTTTTCCGGCACCATCAGGTTCTCGAAGAGCCCATCCACATTGGAGACCGCGGCTGCCTTATCGTCGATCATCGGAACTTTTCCGAATACCGTCTCGAACTCCGGTGTCGCCTCAAAGATTTTCGCGTCTGCATTTTCCGGGAACAGCACCTTCATCACGGTCTCAAGCTCCTGATACGGAACCTCGCCCATAACGATAGCCTCGCCCAGGGCATCCCCGACCGTCTTGCCGTTTAAGTACTGGAAGGAGACCGTCTTCTTATCCTTTTTCCATTCCGGCTTCAAGAAACGGATGGCAGGATTCAGATCACGGATCTTCTCATATTTTTCTCCGAAGGAGCGGATATGCGCCTCGCCAGCCTCTGTGAGAGCCGTTTTTTCAACGGTGAGAACTTCGTCCTCCCGCACGATCTCTGTCTTTAACTGGAACTGCGCCGCTCTGGTCCGGTTGTATTTTACAAATAAAATCTGTCTCATGCCTTCCCCTTTTCCCACATGCCAAGGAATGAGTTCGTGAATTTCGTGAAGTCCCCATTTCTGCATGCGTTCGCCATGGCTTTCTCCTCGTTTCCGAACCAGAGTCCCGGTCCGTCAAGACGGGCGGAGATGTTCGTCACATCGCCGGTCTGCGGGAGATAGCCGTCGGAGTAGATGGTCACCGGGTAACGGTAGTCCGGAACCGGATAGTAGAGCATTGCGGTTCCGCCAAATTTCTCTTTTAAGTCCTCAAACAGACCACGGAACTCCACCTCCAGGAAGGAGTGCTCAAATGGCTCCGCTCCCATGAAATAGCGGACACCAGACTCATTCTCCGCTGCCGCTAAAAGCCTTCCGCCAGGTCTCACAAGAGCAGCTGCTCTTGCCAGCAGATCTGCTGCCCCGTTTTTCTCTGTCCCGGAGAGCATGGACGGCAGGATCACATAGTCGAAGCCATCCTTATAGAGAGCATCCAGTTCTTCTGCCGCACGCTCTTTTCCCTTGTACTCTTTCCATCCAAGAGACTCTGTTCCCGCCTTTGGAAGTTCGCCGCGGACCAGGCAGAGATTTTCCTTCTCTCCGTGTCTTTTCCGGTTCACCTCCAAGTCCTCATCCAACGGATCCAGAACGACCACCTCACCGGCGCGCTCCGCAAAGAGCCCGGTACAGGAACCGTAGTCGGATCCGACCTGGAGAACCCGGTCCCTTTTTCCTATTTCCAGCCACTCGAAAAGGTTTTCCCTTAACGGCGAAAATGCGTAGAGACACCACGGGCTTGTTTCACCCCGCAGTGCCGCCTCCGCATCTCCTTTATACTTTTCGAGCAGGTCAAGAAGTTCATAACTGTAATCCTTCATCTTTTTCTCCCGCTTTTACGCCCTTGTGAGCGATGTCTCCACCTCAGACTCCATGTCGTAGACGCCGACCGTATTCTTGTTGGAGATCACCGTAATGTTTGCAATGTTGTACAGGCGGTGGTAGACCACATGTTCCTCGCCCTCGAAGCCGGTACAGCTCATAGAGAGCAGGTACTCGCCGCCCTGTAATGTCATCTTCTGGGTAAAGGAAACGTCGTAGACATCGCCATCCCCCACCGGTTTGATATCGCATCCCTCGTACATGGTGTTCGTTCCGGTGAGGTCTGTTCCCTTTTTATCGCGGATCGTGTAGGTAAAGATCGGACTCTTGATCGGCGCATGGAAGCGGATCCGCTCCTTGATCGTGAACATCTCTCCCTTTAACAGAAGGTTTGTGAGATTTCCTTTCGCGTCGAAGAGTCCCAGGTCGAAGATCTCAGCCCGGCCGTCACCGTACTCGGTGCGGTCTGTGTTGATGGTGATCTTATCCTTCATGAGGGATCCGTCGGAATGGGATTCCTCCGCCTTCGCCTTTTTCTCATCGCCTAACATCCCGCCGGAATAATCGCTCTCCAGTTCTTCATTTAAGGAATCCAGCTGGTTTGCCAGGATCTTCTTATAGAGATCCACCATGTGACCCGGCTCACCTTCCGCGATGAATTCGCCCTTGTTTAAGAGAACGACCTTATCGCAGTATTTGATGATACTGCCCATATCGTGGGTAACCATGAGGATCGTTGTTCCCCTCTGCTTGATCTCCTCCATCTTCCGGTAACATTTTGCCTGGAAGAATACGTCTCCGACGGACAAGGCCTCGTCGACGATCAGGATCTCCGGCTCCACATTAATGTTGAGCGCAAACGCCAGACGGACGAACATACCGCTGGAGTATGTCTTCACCGGCTGATAGACAAAATCGCCGATATCCGCAAAATCCAGGATATCCTGCAACTTCTCATCCATCTCCTTCCGGGAATAGCCCATCATCGTGCCGTTCATATAGATATTTTCGATTCCGGTGTAGTCCATGTTGAAGCCGGCACCAAGCTCCAGAAGTGCGGAGATCTTTCCCTCAACGTCCACCTGGCCTGTGGTCGGTGTGAGGACACCGGTGATGATCTTTAAGATCGTTGATTTACCGGAACCGTTCGTTCCGATAATGCCCACCGTCTGTCCTTTTTCCACGTTGAAGGACAGACCATTTAAGGCATAGAAGTCTTTGTGATAGCTTTTATGTGTCAGGCTTAAGGATTCTTTCAAGCGGTCGATCGGCTTGTCGTAGAGCCTGTACACCTTCGTCACGTCTTTTACTGTAATCGCATTGGCAGACATGGTTTCCTCCTACAATACATCTGAGAAATGCGGACGGAGCCGCTTGAATACTTTGAGTCCCACTAACATGGTGATCAGGGTCACTGCCCAGAAATACACGGTCAGTGTCGGACGCATGAAGAACCAGTCTCCCGTCAGCATGCTGTCACGGTATCCCGCCGCAATATAGTAAAACGGGTTCAGCTTCAGGATCATCGGAGCCATCGTCAGACCTTTGTCGAGGAATAACTGCTCGCTGTACATAATCGGGGTCAGCCACATGCCGAACTGCAGGCAGATGCTGACGATCTGTGCCATATCCTTGAAGAATACCTGGATCGCGCTGGTAAGATAGGTGAGCGCCAGGGCGTACATGGATGCGGCAAAGGAATAATAAATGATCTGGATCCAGGAAATCTGCGGTCTTTTGCCGCTGACCAGGAATACGATGAACATGATCGCAACAAAGAACACATGGACGAACAGGCAGGAGATCAGTTTGATCACAGGCAGGATCTCCACCTTAAATACTACTTTTTTTACCAGGTAGTTGTATTCCTGAAGGCATCCTGTTCCGCAGTTTAAGGCTTCGGAGAAGAAGAACCACGGGGCGATACCCGGAACCAGCCACTGGACATAGGAGGCGTTCGGCACCGGCGGCGCACTCTTGAATCCGATGGGACCGAAGATGAGCCAATAGATCAGGACGGTGACGATGGGCTGGATAAACATCCAGACAACGCCAAAATAGGAGCCGACAAAACGTTTTCTGAAATCTGCCTTGGAGAGTTCCCAGATCAGTTTTCTTTTTGCCACCAGCTCCTTCAGTAATGAAGTCAGATAATTCACGCTTTAACAACCTTTCTGGTCTCCGGGGGCGGGGCCGCTTTTCGCGCGGTCCCGACTGGAGACTAAGTGTGAGTTTTTCAATTATAACGTTTCAGCTTTTCGCCTTTTCATTTTGATATTGCTTCTAACCTCATATAAAAAATCGATTTAATCAGGTTATCTGCACATTCTTCTATGCATCACAAAAAGCTGCTGAGCTGTCTTTTATTACTATCTGTCGAATTTAAAAATTTCTTTAAATCCCGGCCATTTCTGGTCTTTCTCGGAGATGATGAGCTGCATGTCCGGTGTGATCGGCCACTTTACGCCGATCGTCTCATCATTCCATGCAAGTCCGCCCTCGTCACCCGGATGATAGAAATCGGTGCACTTGTAGGCAAACTCTGCCTCGTCGGAGAGAACGACAAAGCCGTGTGCGAAACCTTCCGGAATGTAGAACTGTTTCTTGTTCTCTGCGGAGAGCTCAACACCGAACCACTTTCCGTATGTCTTGGAGTGTGTTCTTAAGTCAACGGCTACATCGAAAACTGTTCCACGTACCGCACGGACGAGCTTGCCCTGCGGGAACTGCTTCTGGAAATGAAGGCCGCGGAGTACGCCCTTTACGGACATAGACTGGTTATCCTGTACGAATACCATGTTGAGTCCAGCCTCTTTGAAGTCGTTCTGGTTGTATGTCTCCATGAAGTATCCGCGCTCGTCGTTGAATACGGTCGGCTCGATCACATGAAGGCCTTCGATTACCATTCCATCTGTTTCACAGGAAGAAACTTTGATCTTTCCCATAGTTTTTTACCTCACATTTTTATAAATTTACGGCTGCAATATTTCTCTTTCGGCATATACCCATCTCATTTCTGAAGCAGAAATATATGCTTTTCCTGCACACCGCTGTATTTTCGCCATTTTTCGGCATTTCCGCACTACATCATACCACCCCACAGGCGGAATGACAACTTTTTTCTGCGTTGTGCCACTGCGCCGCCATTTGTATATAGAAGCAGGCAGCAGGTCAGTTTACATAATTTTTAGCTCTATTTCCAGTAATTGCGGTTCATAGACAGCTTTACTGCCAATTTTCTTGGCAGCTTCTTATACCTTTTCCCGGCAAGATACCCCAGATACTTGAATCCGCTGTCCACCACAAGCTTCGGGACGAGGTACGCGTGCCCCGTCTTTACGAGCCAGCGGGCTGTGTCCTTCACCATGCGGATGCCCTCGCCCTCGGACCGGATCCCGGAGAATACGTCGGGATTGTCCGCCTGGGAGATCGCCAGGTCAAAGTTTCTGTGGAACTGCTGGGACGCCGTATAGTTATGGGAGTGGATCACTCTCGCGTCCGCCGCGTAGTAAACCGCGTATCCATTCTTCATGGCCTTCGCCGCGAAGATCATGTCCTCGTTGAAGATCGTCTTCCGGATAAAACCACCGAGTTTCCTATAGATCTCCCGCTTATATGCCGCGCAGACATTGGAACAGAAGTAGGTCTTGATCCCCAGGGTGTCGAGGTCTGAAAGTCTCTTGACCCGGCTTTTGTCCGGATAGTTAAAATCTCTCGTGTGGCACTCGATGATATTGCAGTCCGTTGCCGGAAGCTGTCTCGCATATGCCACAGCGATATCGTCCCCGGAGAAAAGTGCGTCCGTCAGGGCTTTTATCAAATTTGTATCCGCTGGAAGCGCATCATGGGTCATGCAGACACAGACATCCGCATCGGAGTGCCCGATCCCTGCGTCTCTTGTAGCGCCATGGTCAAACTCTTCCTTCGTCACATGGTACACGGAGAGATTTTCCGGGAGTCTTCCCGGTTCCAGGGTCTCCGTCCACTTATCCCACAGGTACTTTTCTGTATTCATGATGATCAGCCGGTCCACCGGTACGGTCTGGCGTCCCAGCCGGTCAAATAATTCCAACAATCTGTTTCCCGGACCATAGACCGGGATGATCACATCAACCTTCATCGTGTTTTTGAGCTCTCTCTTTCTGTTTCATAAATCCTGCAGAGAAAATTCCAAAGAATACCATCAGTGCCGCCATCAAAAGCATGTATACGAAGGCGCCTCCCTGGATTCCTCCCATCCGGACGAACCAGCCGGAAGAAAGCACCGCGAGTACGCTGACGAAGGCGTAGCCCAGGATGATGAACCTCTGTTTCTGCATGATAATAAGGGAATAGTAAAACAGGTTCATGAATGCATTGAGGGCGCCGCCGATGATGATCAGTACCAACGCCATGCGGCAGGTGGAAAGTCCTTCTCTTAAGTTTGGGTACAGCAGGCTGATCACCGGAATTCCCAATAACCACGCACCGCCCACCGCGAGAACGGTCAGGGCCGCAATGATCAGGGCAAGGTTCATGATGATCTTCCGGAATGCTTTTAAGTGGCCTGTCTCCCAGTCCACCGCGAGCTTTGTGAGGTACGGGCGGATCACGAAGCCGGCAACCAGATTGATCACGCTGGTCGGCATAAAGATCGCGCCGTAGACTGCGAGATCACGGTCTGCCATATGGGCCTCGATGGCGTATTTTGATGCAGAAAAGATATAGAAGTCCAGAACCACCGAGAAAAATAACAGAACATTGTCCCGGAAGAGCTGGAATTTCTTTCCTTGCACCGACTTCCATGTCACATTCGGGAGTTCCCGGATCACGAGGAAGTCAAACAGGAAAAATCCCACGGTCTGCGCGCCCACTGCCCAGATACTGGCGGTCAGAAGCTCTCCCGTCACCGCGAGACTTCCGAGAAAACAGGTCACGGAGAGGATCGTCCGGAACGCATTGGATTTTCCCGTCAGGTACAGTCTTCCCCCCCGCTGGAATTCCGCCTCGTATGTATCCGCCAGGGCATCGATGACCTTGTAGACCACCATCAGGAAGACAATGACCGCTTTCTCAAAGGTATAGCCGCTGACCATCACATAGCCAAAGCCCACAAGGATCGCGAGACCGCAGGTGATGAGACGCAGCCCGAGATAGTCACCGAAGGTGTACTTCTCCCCGGTATCCGTGATCTGGAACGGGCGGATCCCAAAGTATGCCGCCATGAACATGTGCTGTCCGAAGGTGGTAAAGGCGAAGGTGAACACTCCGCCCGCGTCCTCGCCCGCAAGCTGGACCACCGCGATAGAGAGCACCATGGACGCAAAGGCGTAGAGGAAGCTTCCGATCATATTCCAGATAATGTTCTTCTGCTCCGACACCGCGGATCCGTCGCCGATGATGAGTCTGGCAAACCCGTGAGGCGTTTTCGGTCGGTTATTCATTTCCAAATTCCTTCTTTACGCAGGACAGGGCGGACTCGATAACCTTATCCATATCGTAATAGCGGTATTCCGCGAGTCTTCCGCCGAAGATCACATTCTTCTCTTTTTCAGCGAGTTCCGCGTATTTCTTATATAATTCCTGGTTTCTCTCATCGTTTACCGGATAGTATGGCTCCATGCCCTCGGTCCACTCCGCCGGGTACTCTCTCGTGATGACTGTCTTCTCCTGGGTTCCGAACTCGAAGTGTTTGTGCTCAATGATCCTCGTGTACGGAGTCTCGCGGTCGGTGTAGTTGATGACCGCATTGCCCTGATAGTTGTCGCAGTCTAAGACCTCCGTCTCAAACCGCAGACTGCGGTACTGGAGTTTTCCGAAGCAGTAGTCGAAATAGCTGTCGATGGTTCCTGTATATACGACCTTGTCCGCAAGGGCGTCATATTTCTCCTTGTCAGCCAGGTAGTCGGCTCCGAGGCGGATCTCACAGCCCTCGAAGAGCTTTTCCGTGATCTTATTGTAGCCGCCGATCGGGATTCCCTGGTAAAGGTCATTGAAATAGTTGTTGTCGTAGGTGTAGCGTACCGGGAGACGTTTGATGATGAAGGCTGGGAGCTCCTTGCAGTCTCTGCCCCACTGTTTCTCAGTGTAGCCCTTGACAAGCTTCTGGTAGATATGGGTTCCCACAAGGCTGATGGCCTGCTCTTCCAGGTTCTTCGGCTCGCCCTTGATGACCTTTCTCTGCTCATTGATGATCTTTTTTGCCTCCTCCGGAGTGGAGATTCCCCACATGCGGCTGAAGGTGTTCATGTTGAACGGCATGTTGTACATCTCGCCCTTGTAGTTCGCAACCGGGCTGTTTGTATAACGGTTGAACTCCACGAGACTGTTCACAAAGTTCCATACTTCCCTGTTGCTGGTATGGAAGATATGGGCACCATAGCGGTGTACATTGATGCCCTCGATATTTTCACAGTAAATGTTTCCGCCTGCGTGTTCTCTCTTCTCAAGAACCAGGCAGGTCTTTCCGGCTTTTTTTGCGTAGTACGCGAAAACTCCGGCGAAAAGTCCGCTGCCCACTAACAGGTAATCATATTGTTTCTTCATATAGACTGTTCTCCTCATTGTCCCGGCTTTTCTGCGCCGATGTATTTTGCAGCATGGGTGAGCTGGATTTTATGTCCTGCTGCCTAAATTACTCTTCTTCCTTAACAAAGATTTTTTCTTTCGGAAGAATTTCGCGGAGCTCCTCCACGAGCTGGACTGCCGCAAACAGGGCAGATCCGACAAAAATAAAGATATCACCCAGGTTGAAGACCACTTTTTTCAGTTTCTTCCACTGGATGCTGAAATAGTCCACCACATATCCGCGTTTGAGCCGGTCATAAAGGTTGCTCGCTCCGCCGGCCAGCACCAAGGTCAGCGCCGTCTTCTCCAGCACGCGTCCCTTCCTTCCGATCACATATGCCCATGCACCGGCTACCGCCGACAGCATGCAGACCGGGACCATCTCCACAAGTTTCGGGTATTCCTTCATGAATCCGAAGGAAAAGCCCGGATTATGGTTTTTGTAGAGGCGGATCAGGCCGCCTGATTCTTTTACGGTTTTCGGGAATTCTTCATCTGGTCTGGCTTCGATCTCTTTTTTTACAGCCAGATCTGTAAGCGCAAGCGTCGTTCCGAATGTCAAAAATCCAAACATTGCGATTCCCCTTTCTTTTCTATCTTACATGATTGCATACTTTCACAGATATCCTTATATTACAACATTTTAAAGGGTCCGTCCATATATTTCTTATTTCACGGTCAGACTGCGGCACCATTTTCACACGTTTTCTTACCCATTTCATTTACGCCTCTCGTTCCTCTTCCCGTTTTCTGATCCTGTAATTTTTTTTGGAACATGTGCCCTTGTCCCTCATATACATATATAGTATGAACCATTTTCTGCGGAGTATCAGCCATGTCATGTACAAATTCTGTCGCGTCGGAAGATTTTGCGGATTTTATCGCACCTTATTTTACTACACCTGAAGAGTTTATTCGTTCACAGGGGACAGACTGCATTGATTTTGTGAATTCTACGCTGGCGGTCGTCTATGTTCCGCTCTCCACAGTGACACCTTCTACTTATACTTCCTATACATATTCGGCAGTTCCAAAGCTATATAGTCTTCTGGATGTCACAAGTATGGATGCTGCCGGGATCACGCCAGCGGGGGAGCTTCCGGTGCTGAACAATCAGGGCGCGGGAGTTATTGTGGGATTTGTGGATACGGGGATCAATTATACAGATTCGCTGTTTCGGAATGTAGATGGAAGTACAAGAATTATTGGGATATGGGACCAGACAAATAATTCAGATAATTCTAACAATATAGAGAATGAAACTGCAAAACCATTTTCTGCCTTCTCAGCTCTCTACGGCACGCAATACACTGCCGAGGAGATCAACCTGGCCCTGAACTCCGACAATCCCGCCTCCATCGTCCCCACCCGGGACGAAAACGGACATGGAACATTTCTCGCTTCCATTGCCGCCGGGAACCGGGATGAACGGGCGGGATTTTCCGGGGCGGCACCGCAGGCATCCATCGCCATGGTGAAATTAAAACCCGCCAAGCAGTATCTCCGTGACTTCTACCTGATCCAGGACGGGGCAGAGGCCTACCAGGAGAACGATATCATGATGGGCGTCTCCTATCTCTATTTTCTCGCCAGAAAATACTCCATGCCCCTCGTCGTCTGCATTCCTCTCGGCACCAATATGGGAAGCCACATGGGAATGAGCCGCCTCGGGCAGTATTTAAACCAGGTCAGCCTTTCAAACGGTTCCGCCGTCATCACCGCTGCCGGGAACGAGACCGGGGCGAGACATCACTTCCGGGCTGTCATGGACGCAGATACGGATGAAGTCACCGCGGAGCTGCGGGTGGGGGAACGGGAAGCCGGTTTTTCCATGGAACTTTGGGCGGAGAACATGGGTGCCTACACGGTGGGCTTTATCTCACCGACCGGCGAAGTTGCGCGGGAGATTTCCGTTCCGCTCCGGGGCGAGAACACGGTGTCCTTTCTCCTGGAACAGACCCAGATCACAGTCTACACCCAGATCGCCGATGTGAGCTCCGGGAGCCAGTTTATCTTCATGCGCTTCGAAAACCCCATGTCCGGGATCTGGCGGATCCTGATACGGAACTCTCTGGACATCCGTGAGACCTTTCATATCTGGCTGCCGGTCCGGGGCTTTATCTCCGATGAGACCTATTTTCTCCGCCCGGATCCCGATACGACCATCACGGATCCCGGAAATGCCCGGTATCCCATCACTGTCACCGCCTACGACCACACCAAAAACAGCATCTACATCCACGCCAGCCGCGGCTACAGCCTGTCCGGCCGGATAAAGCCGGACCTCGCTGCCCCGGGTGTCAACATCTTAGGCGCGTCCGTCTCAGGAAGACGTCTCACAAGAATGTCCGGCACCTCCGTCTCCGCCGCCCACCTCGCCGGTGCCGCGGCGATCCTGTTGAACTGGGGCGTCCTCAATGCAAATTATCCATATCTCAACACGCCGGTGCTAAAGTCCATCTTCGTCCGTGGGGCACAAAGAAATCCAGCGCTCACATACCCGAACCGTGAGTTCGGATATGGAACGCTGAATCTGTATGAAGCTTTTTTACATCTCAGAAACCTTTAATTTATAACATCCGATGCCGTGCAGACACTATCAGCAGGATTCATATTTATTCAGCTTTGTAACAGGCTTCCGTCGGCCCCGGCAGAGCAGCCGCCTTCTTGTCCGCCGTAGAATACTCCCGCATCTCGATCCGCGGGCCACCGTGTTTTTCCAGATACGCGCGGGTGATCGTCACAGAACCGATCTCCGGGTCCTTCGGGATCTCGAACATGATATCGAGCATGAATTCCTCGATGATCGCCCGGAGCGCTCTCGCACCGGTGTCTTTTTTGAGCGCCTGCTCTGCGATCCATTCCAGGGCATCATCGTCAAAGTTTAAATTTACCTCATCCATGGCGAGAAGCTTCTTATACTGCTTTAAGATCGCGTTCTTCGGCTCCTTTAAGATCCGCACGAGGAATTCCTTCGTGAGTCCCTGAAGTGTCACGGTCACCGGAAGTCTTCCCAAGAACTCCGGGATCATGCCGAATTCTCTGAGATCCTGGTTTGTGACCTTTGAGAGAATGTCCGGATCCTTATCATATTTATCCTTCGGATCAGAGCCGAAACCGATGGACGTGGTGTTCGTCAGGCGTTCCTTGATAATATTCTCAAGATCTGGGAACGCGCCGCCGCAGATAAAGAGGATATTGTCGGTGTTGATCATCTCCATCGGAGTCATGGCATTCTTCTGGCCTGTTCCCACAGGGACTTCCACGTCCGCGCCCTCTAGAAGCTTTAAGAGTTCCTGCTGCACGGACTCGCCGCTGACATCGCGGGTGTTCGTGGATTTCTTCTTTGCGATCTTATCGATCTCGTCGATGAACACGATGCCCATCTCCGCTTTCTGCACATCACCGCCCGCCGCTGCGAGGAGCTTTGTGAGAACACTCTCGATATCGTCACCGATATAACCTGCTTCTGTTAAGGATGTAGCGTCCGCGATCGCAAGCGGCACATCGAGGAGCTTCGCCAGAGTCTTTACGAGATACGTCTTACCGCTTCCAGTAGGTCCGATCATCAGGATATTTGACTTTTCGATGTCAACATCGGTTCCGTACTTCCCGGCATCCGGGGATGTCTTGGAAAATACACGCTTATAGTGGTTGTAGACTGCGACAGCGATCACCTTCTTCGCCTGCTCCTGGCCGATCACATACTCGTCGAGCTGCGCCTTGATCGCATGGGGGGCCGGGATCTCGCTGAGCTTAAACAGCTCCTTTTTTACTTTTTTCTTCTTTTTCCTGCGCTTATGGCCCTGGCCCATGAGGGCGCCGAGGTCGATCTGCCCCACCGGGATTCCGAAAATATTTCCCAATGGAATTCCCTCTGATCCGTCACCGTCCTCCTCGAAATCATCGCCATCTTCGGTCTCGTCAGCATCCACAACGGTCTGCTCTGCGTCCTCATCCGTGTCTGCTTCAGTCGGATTATCCACAGAATTCTGTTTTTCCGCTTCGCTCACGTCATCTTTCTTACCCGCAGCAGTTCCGGTATTCTCCTGCTTCTGCGCTCTATCTCCGCTTCCCATCGGATTCAGATACATATTTTTCAACAGCTCCGGCGTGATCCCGGACATCTTTGTCCAGTCCATACCGCTTCCCATCATCATATCAAACGATCTCTGCATACAGTCCCGGCACACCTGCAATCCGCCCGGCAGCGTGATCATTTTTCCTGCCTGACTCTCCGTCCGTCTGCACATGCAGCAGATCTTCTCATATCCGTTATTTTTGTTGTCTTCCAAATTTTTTCTCCCTGAACCTTCTATCGTTTCTCATGGATACAGGCCGCGGCCTGTCCACGCGTTTTCTGCCTGTTTTTACAGAATTATAACCTATTATAATGCAAATTGAGTCTTCCCGCAACCTAAAAACCATGTGTAAATTTTCTGACAGAATCATCTTTCCTCTTAACAGTATCTGAACTCTGCCCCCTGTATTTTTTTGATGTTTTTTGTAGTTTGAATTTAACATGAAATTGTAGCAACTAAGTAACTGTTTGGCAGGTCAGCGCATTCCCTGCACCGACCGTAAGTAACACAGGCTTGACCGCGGCTGTGAATTCACTGAACCGTTACCTGGTGAACAACTATATAAGAGGGGGTAAATCTTATGATCACTTTACAGCTCGACATGTACCAGGCCTGCGCCCTCGGCGCTCTCGTCTATTGTCTCGGACGACTCATGGTCAACAAACTTTCATTCTTAAGTAAGTACTGCATCCCGGCACCGGTTGCCGGCGGTATCGTATTCGCCTTTGCTCATCTGGCGTTATACGCAGCAGGAATTCTGGAACTCTCCTTTGACACAACATTACAGAGTGTCTTCATGACGGTCTTCTTCTGCAGCGTCGGATTCACAGCCTGCTTCCGTCTGTTGAAAAAGGGCGGACTTCAGGTATTTCTGTTCCTCGGACTCGCAGTCGCCATCTGTGTCATCCAGGACGCAGTTGGCAGCGGTCTCGCAGCAGCCTTTGGTCTGGATCCGCTGCTCGGCTTATGTATGGGTTCCATGCCGTTAGTAGGCGGACACGGAACATCCGGTTCCTTCGGACCGCTTCTTGAAACAGATTACGCCGTTGTAGGCGCTACCACAGTTGCTCTCGCGGCAGCTACATACGGACTTGTATCCGGAAGTATGATGGGCGGCCCGATCGCACGTGCCCGTGTTGAAAAACTCCACTTAAAATCCACAGCAGCTGAGGAAGGCAACGAGACAGCTGAGGTTATGCCGGCCGTTGATGGTCAGAAATTCACAACATCCGCAATGTTTTTAGCAGTTGCCATCGGTCTCGGTACTCTTATTTTCACATTCTTCAAAGATGTATGCCACCTGACATTCCCGACTTATATCGGCGCTATGCTCGCAGCAGCAGCGATCCGCAATATCTGGGATGTCCAGCACAAAGAACTTCCGATGGTTGAGATTGACGCCCTCGGCGGACTTTCCTTAAATCTGTTCCTGTCCATGGCTATGATGAGCTTAAAGCTTTGGCAGTTAGCAGCACTTGCTCTTCCGATGATCGTCATCCTGCTTGTTCAGACGATTGTTATGTTCCTGTACGCGAACTTCGTTGTATTCAACGTTATGGGACGTGACTACGAGGCAGCTGCCATGACAACTGCATTCTGCGGTTTCGGTATGGGCGCTACCCCGAACGCTATGGCAAACATGAGAGCACTCGTTGAGCGCTACGGTGCAGCTCCGAGAGCATTCTTCATCGTACCGTTAGTAGGAAGCTTATTCGTTGACTTCTTCAACTCCATGGTACTGACCACGTTCATGAATTTCCTGTAAACATGTTTTCAGGAACTTTTCGATAAAACCTTTATACCTTTACAAAACAAGACCGCCTTTCCCGTGATCACTCCAGGGAGGCGGTCTTGTTTCTCTATTTTATATCGACTCTTTATTATTTTCCGATCTTAGACTGGCTCTGCGCCGGTTTCTGATCCTGCTGTCCGCCCTGGCTCTGACTGTTTTCACTGTCAGACTCAGCCGGACGCTGCTTTAAGGTTAACTGGACTTCTCTCTCCTGATAGCTGCCGTTTACAAGAGACTGGACAGTCAATGTTACGGTATCACCGGATTTATAGTAAGTCAGAAGCTTTGCAAGGTCCGCGTAGTTGGAGATCTTCTCACCATCCAGCTTTGTAATGATGTCCTTCTCGTGAAGATCGGAACCTGCGGCTGCGGAGTCTTCCATGATCTTGTAGACATAGACACCCTGCGGCATTCCGTACATCTTTGCCATGGACTCATCAATGTTCTGTAACTGGATTCCGAGATAGCCCTGCTCAGACTCGGAAACCGCGATCTTTGTGGTCCTTGTCATGAGGTCATCGATGATGTCTTTTGCTTTAGAGATCGGGATCGCGTAACCGACGCCTTCAACACTTGTATCCGCGTACTTTGCTTCGTTGATGCCGATAACTTCACCTTTGGAGTTTAAGAGAGCTCCGCCGCTGTTGCCTGGGTTGATCGCTGCGTCTGTCTGGATGACGGTCTTAGTCGCATCGTCAACTTTGATCTCTCTGTTTAACGCGCTTACATGTCCGACTGTCACGCTCTGGCCAAGTCCAAGCGCGTTGCCGATGGCGATAACGCCCTGCCCCATCTTTAAGGAATCGGAATCACCGAGTGTCGCCGCTTTGATCTTGCCCTTTGTGTCAGCGGAGATCTTGTCGAGCGGAACTGCGATCACTGCGAGATCCGCCTCGGAGTCTGTGCCCTTGATGGCCGCGTCCGCAGTGCTCTCATCCGCGAACGTCACGGTAAGTCCCTCGGAATCACTGACAACGTGGTTATTTGTAACGATCAGAAGCTCGGAGTCATTCTGTCCGACGATGATGCCGGAACCGCTGCTCGGGACTTCGTAGGTCTGGGATTGTCCAAACCAGGTGTTGCTCTGGTAGACCTGGGTATTTGTGATCGATACGACAGACGGAAGGGTTGCGTCCACGATCGCGGAGACATCCTCAATAACAACACCGTTGCTGGAAGTTGTGGATGTGTTCGCTGCCGGGATCTGGGTCGTCTGCCCGATGGTCTCGGAGGAGGCGTTTAGCTGGGAACTCTGGTACGGCAACAGGGTGTTGGCCGCACGGTTGACTCCGTACATCGTTCCGCCGGATACGACACCGAAGAGGAGCGCTGCCGCTGTGACAAGAGCTGTCGTCTTGGCGTAGGAGTGTTTCTTCGAAGCGTGGTGGCTGTTTCCGTTTCCGTTCGGATTCTGTCCATGTCCCTGATAATAGTCGTACTGCTGATACGGGTTCGTGTACTGGTTCTGGTTTCCGTAATACTGCTGATGCTGCTGCCCGCCGTAGTAACCGTTCTGGCCGTTCGGATTTCCGTTATACGGCTGACCGTTCTGTGTACCGGAACCAAGTCTTCCGTAGACCTGTCTTCCTGTATGCTCACCCTGAGGCTGCTGGGCTCCGTTTTGGGTGTTCTGAGTGTTCTGTGTGTTTACCGGCTGTTCATTATTTTTCTTTTCGTTTTCATTATTTACTTCGTTCCATTTATTTTCATCATACATAATAGGAATCTCCTTTCTGTGTTGAAATTTTCGATGTTTCTTTTTGTACTTAAGGACTCTCTCTTTTTCTTTCCTCTCCTTAACTACATGACATAGTGTACCAGTGAAATGTGATGAAAGTGTGATGAAACATGCACGGTTCTGTGAAATAGAGTCACAATTCCCGTGTTTTTGTAATACGCAAAAGAAATCCCGGAATCCATCGGTGGGCTGCTATTCTGTACCCATCCGGATGGATTCCGGGAAACTCTTGTTTTTCTTTATTTTGTCAGGATCGCAGTCAGTCCGAAATAAATCAGGACGATCACACCGAGGACGATGCGGTAGTATCCGAAGAATTTGAAGTCATGTTTTTTGACATATCCGAGTAAGAACTGGATCGAGTACATGGAAACGACGAAGGCGATCACCATGGCAGCTGCCATGAAGAAGAGCTCCATTGCGGAGAATGCCAGGCCGTAGTGAAGGATCTTTAAGAGACTGGCGCCGAACATGACCGGAATTCCAAGGAAGAAGGTGAACTCCGATGCGGCGGTTCTGGAACAGCCAAGCATCATCGCACCGAGGATCGTTGCGCCGGATCTCGATGTACCCGGGATCAGCGCGAGAAGCTGGAAGAGACCGATGTAAAATGCGGTCTGGTAACTAATCTGGGATACTTTCTTTATGCGGAATTCCGCGTGCTGGTTGCGGTTCTCGAAGGCAATAAAAATAACACCGTAGATGATGAGCATCGCCGCTACCACATATGGATTATAGAGATACTTGTCAAGCACTTCGTCAAGCAGGATTCCGACCACGGCAGCCGGAAGGCAGGCGATGATGATCTTAAACCATAGATGCCATGTGGCGCGCTTCTGTGCCGGTTTTTTCCCCGGATCAAATGGGTTCAGCCGTCTGAAATACAGGACCAGTACCGCGAGAATTGCGCCTAACTGGATCACGACGCGGAACACGTTCATGAATTCTTCTGATACATTCAGGTGGACGATATTCTCCACAAGGATCAGGTGACCGGTGCTGCTGATCGGAAGCCATTCGGTGAAACCTTCGACGACACCGAATACGACGATCTTTAGAAATTCGATAAAGTTGCTCATATTCACTCCTATGCTTTATATTTTGAATATAGCGTGCGGTCTTCTTGTTTTCATTGTCATGAAAACAAGAAGCTTCGGGCATCCGCCCTATGTCAACAGGTTCAAAAAAATGCTTCTGCAAGCAAGCTTGCGGCGCATTTTTCCGAACCCGCTGACGCACGCCAGATTGCTAGTTGATATTTTCGATCTGCCAGTCGATCGGCTCGATCCCGTTCTCTTTTAAATACTTGTTTGTCTTACTGAACGGTCTGCTGCCGAAAAATCCACGATAGGCGGACAACGGGCTCGGGTGCGGTGACTCGAGGATCAGATGCTTCGGATTCGTCAGCATTGGCTTTTTCATCTGCGCCGGGCGTCCCCAGAGGATAAATACCATCGGGCGGTCCTGCTCGTTTAAGACGCGGATCGCGGCGTCCGTGAATTCCTCCCAGCCGATATTCTTGTGGGAGTTGGCCGCATGGGCACGAACGGTCAGGACTGTGTTTAAGAGCATCACACCCTGATCTGCCCACTTCTTTAAATATCCATTGTTCGGGATATAGCAGCCGCAGTCCTCATGAAGTTCCTTATAGATATTGACCAGAGACGGCGGGATCTCCACCGACGGCTTTACGGAAAAGCTCAGTCCATGCGCCTGCCCCGGCTCGTGGTACGGGTCCTGTCCCAGGATCACTACTTTTACTTTTGAGAGCGGAGTAAACGCAAAGGCGTTGAAGATGTCATCCGGCGCCGGGTAGACTTCCTTTGTCTCGTACTCGCTCTTTACGGTCTCGTATAATTTCCTGTAATACGGCTTTTTGAATTCCCCGCTCATAGGGACCAACCAGTCATTTGCGATCGCAGCCATATTTCCTCCTTGTTGTATTTATTCGTAACGCTTCAGTACCTTCATAATTTTATGTTTTCTTACCGTCAACACAGCAAGTGCTCAAACCTCCTGAACAGTTACACTCTTTCTAAGAAATCATCCACTAATTTAAACGATACCTCCGCCACCGGACATGATTTCCCAGAAAGTTCCTCCGGCACCTGAGAAAAGATCTTATGAACCCGGAACAGATACGCCTTATTGTTTAACATTGCTGTCTTCTCAAAGGGCCAGCGGATCAGGGACGGATCTTTATAGTTTTCCCCCAACTCCAGGAGCACCGTGTTCCGGTTCAGGGTGCAGGAAAGCCATAAGGTATAATGCTTCCACGCTTCTTCCGTAAAGGATACGCTATGGGGAACTGCCATATGACCGGCAGAAAAGCCCAGCCGGTCCGCATCCTCACCGGACAGTGAAGTTATGATATAATAATCTTTTCCATCCAGAAAATTTTTTAACTTTTCGGCAGCATGAAGGATCTCTTCCTCCTCCGCGCCTTCTTTTTTCTTCCACTCAGAGCCGATTCCCACAAGGATCTTCTCTGCGGTTTCCAGTTTTTCCTTCAGAATTTTTTCTGCTTCTGTCTTTTCCAAGCTTTTCCTCCAGTATTCAGCATAATTCGTTTTCGAACGTTAACATCATAACATAAATGGGGTCTGGATTCAACTGATCCCTCTTGTCCTTTGCTTTTCATTTTCTTAAGTTTTTCTGTCTGCGGCAGAATACGTTCCGCCGTCCTTGAATTCTTATGGCATGTCAGCGACATTCCAGAAGTGCCATGCATAATTTTCCCCTGTATCTCTCATACTTTTTTTGCAGATGAATATCAGACAGATCCATAGCTGTTGTTTTTATCAGCTGTCTGAAGAAACTGCATGGCAATTATTATGGAAAGGATGGATCAATGATGGAAGAGCACTCAGTCAATCTTCTCCGCGAATGTGACTCCGGCTGCAAAATGGCGGCGGAAAGCCTGGAACAGATCCGGGATATGGTGTCGGATCAGGAGCTCTGGAAGGATATCACGGAAAGCTATGAAAAACATCAGGAGCTGGACGCAAAGATCAAAAAGACCTTAAGCGCCATGGAGGAAGAGGGAAAAGAACCGGGAAAAATGGCATCTGCCTGGTCATGGATGTCCACAGAAATGCGTATGCTGGCAAAGGGCGGCGACAAAGAAGCCGCCAGTATTGTCACTGACGGCTGTAATATGGGGATCAAGACCATATGCGGTTATAAAAATCAGTATTCTGGTGCGTCAAAGGCTGTCATGGAGATCGCCGATGAGCTCACCGGGATGGAGGAAAATCTCAGAGATCATATGAAGAAATTTCTATAACGGTTCAGCAGATCTCTTCCGCTTTCCTATCTTCCGGCCGGTGCCCCGCCACCGCCGGAAACTCCGAATATTTCACAAAGCCGATCTTTGCAATCAAGCACACGGTGGACCGGCTCGCAGAAAATGATTTTTCCGCCCGCGTCGATGTTCTTCGAAAGGAAGTCATCGCCAATGTCTCCCCTGAGCTCCGCTCCCCACTTTCCGTGATCTCCGGCTACGCAGAACTTGTCCGGGACATTCACCGGAAAGATGAGGCAGCTATCCGCCCCCCGGTCAGTCTGCCTGATGCTCTACCTCATAGGCATGTTCTTCCTTGATCTTTTTTAATGTCTCCGGCTCGCGGATCAGATCGAGGGCTGTGAAAGCAAGAACCTTTGCACCGAGAAGGATCGAATCGAGTCCTTTCTGTGAGCATGCCGCCGCAACCATCTCCTTGCTGTGGCCCTTGATCGGCTCGTCGCTGATATTGATGGTCGGCTGGATCGCCGGAACGACCTGGGATACATTTCCGATATCTGTCGATCCCATAAGGCGCT
Organism: Clostridium sp. AM25-23AC; assembly: GCF_003435125.1. Lineage (NCBI taxonomy): Bacteria > Bacillati > Bacillota > Clostridia > Eubacteriales > Clostridiaceae > Clostridium > Clostridium sp. AM25-23AC. The sequence continues at coordinate 26,972 of NZ_QWGI01000032.1, forward strand.
CTCCTGCCGGATCTGCAGTCTCTCCAAACAATTCCAGATTCTTCGCATAAACCGCATCAAAGGATGGTGTCGGAACCATGTTCTCTACCCAGTTCTGGTACGGCTTCATGCTGCCCTTTGCACCCATTGCCATCGCAGAGGCTTCCACGATCCGCTCTACCTTAGCGTAAACATCCTTTAATGTGGAAGCTGCAGCAGCCCGCAGATAAAATTTTGCTGCCGCGTAATCCGGTACCGTGTTCGGTGCCTGTCCACCGTTTACGATGATCCCGTGGATCCGCACATCATCACTCAGATGCTGGCGAAGAGCATTGATGGAGTTATAGGTCTGGATCAGCGCGTCTAAAGCATTGATTCCCTGCTCCGGTGCCGCAGCCGCATGAGACGCCTTACCCCAGAATTCAATATCGATCGGAACACATCCAAGTGTTTTTTCTGTAAGGCGATGTCCCACACCCGGATGTGCGGAAAGAGCCGCGTCAACGTCCTTGAAATATCCCTCGCGGACAAAGCTTCCCTTCGCACTTCCGTTTTCTCCGCCTTCCTCTCCAGGTGTTCCGTAGAGGCGGACCTCTCCGCCGACCTCATCGATCACGCTCTTTAACGCCGCAGCCGCCAGAGAAGAAGTTGCACCAAACAGGTTATGTCCACAGCCATGTCCAAGTCCCACAAGGGCATCGTACTCCGCAAGGAAAACCATGACCGGACCGGGTTTCCCGGATTTATAGCTCGCCGCAAAACCGGTTCTGTGACCTGCCGCCGGCATCTCTACTTCAAATCCCACGCTCTTAATCTGATCTGCAAGACGCTTGGAAGCGAAAAACTCATAATTGCTGACCTCCGGCTTCTCATGGATCTCCAAAGCGATCTGCTGATATGTCTTGCCGTTTGCCTCTACATAATCCACAATTTTCTTCTGTAATTCGTCCATTATCCACAATCTCCTTTTCTTTTATCCCATAAATTCACTGCAATATTCTTATAAGGAAAAAGACCTGACAAAAACCTACTTGTCAGGTCTCTTAATGCGTATTATAGTTCTTTTCGCCTAAATTTTCCAGTCTTTTCTTCCGATTTCACCGATCTGTTCCTGCAATTATTTTCCTGCTCTTACTTCCTCAAACTCCTCCTGGATCTCCTTTGACGGCTCACCGGTCGCAAGGCTGACAACAATCAGACAGAGCATTGCAATGATAAACGCCGGAAGAAGCTCATACACATTCCATGCACCGCCCAACGGACGAACGCAGTATTTCCATACAAATACCATGACTCCGCCTGCGATCATGCCGGCAAGAGCACCGTTCCTGTTGGAACGTTTCCAGAATAATGCCGCAAGGACCACCGGTCCGAATACAGCGCCAAATCCAGCCCACGCAAAGGACACGATTCCAAATACGGAGCTGTCCGGATTTCCCGCTAAAAATACTGCGATCACTGCGATAAAGAGAACCGTCGCCCGGGCAACATGGATCGTTCTCTTCTCAGTAAGGTTTACGCCGAACATTCCCTTTAACAGGTTCTCAGAAACAGCGGAGGATGCCGCAAGAAGCTGGGAATCTGCGGTGGACATCGTGCAGGCTAAAATTCCGGCAAGTGTGATTCCCGCACCCACGATTGCGAGGAATCCATGCTGGCTTAAGAGTGTCGCAACCTGAATGATGATCGTCTCCGAAGCGGATCCTTTTAACTCTGCCATCACGCCATTCTTTGAGAGGCTGTAACCGACAACGCCGATAAAGATCGCAACTGCCATAGAGATTACGACCCATACCGTCGCGATGCGTCTGGAAAGTGATATATTCTCCTCGTTTTCCGTCGCCATAAAGCGGAGAAGCACATGCGGAACTCCAAAATAACCAAGCCCCCAGGCAAGAGTAGAAACGGTTGTTATGGTTCCATAAGAGGAAGCGGATCCTGTCTCGCTGTTATATGTAGCTGTTAACGATAAAAAGCCCGGCAGTTCTTTCGCATTTTCAAGAACATTCTGAACTCCGCCGCTCATGGATACGCCGAAACATACCACAAGGACAAGCGCGATCGTCATAACAATACTCTGGATCAGATCCGTAAAGCTTGCTGCCATAAATCCACCGAGTGCTGTGTAACCGACAATAACGACAGCGCTGATCAGCATAGCCGCCGTATACGGAATTCCGAATAATGTGGAGAACAGTTTTCCACATGCCGCGAATCCGGACGCTGTATACGGGACAAAAAAGATAATAATAAAAATTGCGGAAATTCCCAATAACAGTTTCGAATCATCGCGATACCTGTTTGCAAAGAAATCCGGCAGTGTGATCGAATTCGTCTTTGCGCTGTATCTCCTGATGCGTTTCGCCACGATCAGCCAGTCTAAATAGGTACCGATGGCAAGTCCGATCGCAGTCCAGGATGCGTCACAGATACCGCTGAGGTACGCCACTCCCGGCAGTCCCATCAGCAGCCAGCTGCTCATATCCGATGCCTCCGCACTCATTGCAGTCACAAACGGTCCTAATTTTCTTCCGCCAAGGTAGAAATCGCTGGAGTCATTGTTCCCTTTCGAATAGATGAAACCAATTGCCAGCATCATCACCAGATAGGCAATGATCACAAGAAAAACACCGATGATTGCTCCATTCATTTTTCATACTTCCTCTCATTTTAGTCTGCCATATTAGTTTAATAAAGCGTTAATGTAGTTTAGTATAGCAGAAAATGGCCGGATTGCAAGTGTTTTCCGGGGATTTGCGTCTGAAAAAAGGTCGGCACATTCCCGTGCCGACCTTTTCCTGTCTTTGTTCAGTTTTTATGGGATCCTGATCTCGGTGTCCTTACCGCTTCTCATCCCAGCTTCCGTCCTCCCGGACAAACCAGCCGTCCGGTGTCATGCGGTTCGCGAACATGATTCCCTTTGTTCCATCGGAAACCTTATTGAGAGAACGAGACGTCGCAGAACGTCCGGGGGACGTTCGCCTACGACGACCGGAGCGGAGCGGAGACATTCGAACCGTTCGAGCCCGGCAGGGC
>NZ_QWGI01000033.1:0-29219 GCF_003435125.1 Clostridium sp. AM25-23AC
TTCACTCGGACACTTGGATGAGTCTGGGTGGGACGAGAACAAAGAGTCTTGAATCAATTCAATCCGTAACCCTATTATAACTGATTTCCTTCAAGGCGTACAGCCTAAAATTTAATCAATCGTGGCCAAGATACGATTCTTCAAACGCTCCGGTATCTCATCCTCTGTCTTCCAGATAATAGTATTCTTCTGTGCAATGTCAAAATGAAGTGTTACATCTGCCCTGCACAGCTGGATTACTTGCTTACCATATCCCATAGCATATCCTTCCTCAAAATATGCTCCGTTGTTCTGGTGAGTAAGATCTACCACAACAAATTTACTGTTCCTGATATGGCTAAGTAACTCTGGTGTGATGAAATCATTGTGTTGCACTTCGTCAATGAGGATCGGTATGTATCCTGCGTCTGCAATGCCTTTTTTGATGGCTGCTCTCAGGCAATTTGTATCCTCACCAAACTTCATTGCAACCAATACTTCGCGTCCCTTGGAATTGGATCGTTCCAGTTCTTCTACTCTGGAATATCCCTTAGGCGTTAATGCTATACATGTGTATGGGCGAAAGTTCCCATCATATACATCTGTTCTAATGTAGCCTTCCGCTAAAAGATAATTTACTATAAAACTCGCCTGGTCTTCTACTCCATCTAAAGAAAATTTCTTACCATAGTCTTCATAGAGTTCTACAAATAAGACACTATACATTCTAGTGCCATTGTATTGAATAAAGCTTCCCATATGAGGTGCATTGTCTGCAATATACTTTAAAATCCGGTCAACTCGCTCTGCAATCGTCTTAGGATACCAATTTTCCACAAGCTCTGGCGTTAAATGAATCGGCCTTCCATGATCTATGTTTCCATGGTCAAACTCTTCCCTCCATTTATCGCACCACTCTTTAGATTTTGTCGTGTAATACCGGCAGTCTCCGGCCTTGTGGATTCCATTATATACCAGATATGACATTAAATGATCTTTGTTGAATTTTTCTAATTCATTCCATTCCTTGGAATAATCATATCTTCCACATACCGGACACTGAACAAACTCCCGGCCCGTTTTGTCTTCCTCTAATGGACTTCCATCTGAAAGTTCTGCCTCTGTTCTGCAGAGCGGACAAATCTTCATCATAAACATTTCCCTCTCTTCTTTAATCAGGGACAACCACTTCCGGCCGTCCCTGATTTTCACTTTTCTTAAAGGATATCTGAAAACCAAAGTTTTCTCATCATACCTCGGTATGACCTTCCTACTTCGTATTTTCCACGTTCTCTTCCCTCAAGTCAAGTATATATGGCTCAAAATTTATTCATATTTAGCATCTTCAGCCTCATAAAGAACTTCCTGCGTTACAAGGTCCTCAATCCGTAAAACATCACTCATCGGAATCGGCTCCACAGCAACATACCAATGGATGAAATCATAAAACGAATCATCATAATAAGTTGATGGATCTTTCTCTAAGCTCTCTTTTGCATATGTATTCCAATCGAAGTACCATTCCATATAGTCCTTTTTTCTCACTGTAATCCGAATTCGATTCTTCATAAATACACGACTGTCTACCGCGGCTTTCTTCCAGGATGGTACGCTTGTCAACCAAACAATCTTTTCCTTTGGATCAATCGGAATATACGGGTACATGATAAATCCGCATGACTGAATCATTCCTAAGATTTTCTTGGATGTGAAATGATATAAAACGGGTTCTGCAAATTTTTTAGCATTTGAGATTTTCTTTTTCCCTTCATCCATGTCTGCAAGTTCATCCAGAAAGATATATTTATATTTTCTGTTTGCCATTGACGGAATCATTTGATACTGGCTTCTAAAGACATCATTCTCCACTGGAATTACGAACAAACGGTGGGTATCATAATAGTTCTCATCAACCATCTGACGGATTGTGTCCTGTGATATATTCTCCACATATGCATTCTCAATTCTTTTCTTGCCATCGATCATATTCTCAATGCATTTCCTAAAGCTTGAAGAATTTTTAAAGGTTTTTACTTCTGTTACTCCGTCCTCATATTCAATTGTTACCGGTTTTTGCAGAGCATAATCATATAACGTTTCAATTGTAAGCCAACGTGAAATCGCCCTTATCAAATCGAATCTCTCAAACTCATACCATTTATGCTTGTCACAAGTCATCGCAAGAGTTAAACGTGATCCGTCAAACCCTGCGAACTTTCCATCATTTATACAGAATTCAAGCCGTTTCTCCTTTACATTGTATTCCATCCAACATAACTTTCCATCATCTCCAGGATATTCTATAAAGAAATTCCTTGGCAGCTTTTCCTTGTTCTTAAACTGCATCCAGTAAGTCATATGTGCCATAATATTTTCCATCGACAGCGTGCTCTCATATTTCAGAACTAACTTATATGACTTGCCGTTCATCTGTTCCACGATATCCACCACACTGTTTGCGTCTGTAATATCAATCGTATTCTCTCTATCGGTGCTCTCTAGGATGATGCTCTTCTCATCTGCGTACATGTCCTCGTGCTGAAAAAATATAAATGCTAAATCATCAAGTGAAAGAATAAATCCCTTCGGCTTTTGTGTGATAACCTCTGGATCCACTACATAATCGTAATATAATGTAGCTTCATCATAGTCAAACCATCTGGATTTTTCTTTGCCTAACCGCACATTGCCTATTTTGAAACGAAGATATCCGCTTTCCGGCCGATCACCTGTTAAATAAAAATCCCAATTTGTTGTCTTCATACAGTTTCCTCCTGTAAATTCATAGTCTTTTTTTCGGTTACTACCGCCTTGTTATGACCTCCGGGCCCTGTTCCGGTGAGGTGTTACGGTTATGAGGTTTTCAAGGTGCGTAAAATCAAACACAAAAAAGCCAATTATTATAGAAAGCTAAGATAGGACATAGTATGAGCGTAAAACTCATTATCAAATAATCCTATTCAATTAACTTGCTATAATAATTGGCTTTTTAGATTTGACTTTTTTGTTCCACATTTAAGTGGATAAAAACATAGTACCGCTCTTTTTCTATAATGTCAACAACTTTTCGCACTCGTTTTGCATTTTTTTACTCGTTTTGCGAATTTTCAACTTTTTTCGACATCACTTCTTGCATAATATTCTTGAGAGACGCTTTCTCTCAAAAGGAGTTATTTTCACGCATACCTATTTTAAATTTATCGACCTGTTCTGCGGGATCGGCGGTTTCCGTCAGGCCATGGCGTACGTGGGTGGAACCTGCGTCTTCTCCTGCGACAAGAACAGGAACGCATGTCTGACCTATCTTGCAAACTATTCTGAGGAACCTTCCAAAAACATTCTAAAGATCAAGGAAGAAGAGATTCCAACTTTTGATGTCCTGTGCGGCGGCTTCCCATGCCAGCCATTCAGCCTTGCCGGAAAACAGCGAGGTTTTGAAGATTCCCGAGGAACGATGTTCTTTGAGATTGCACGGATTCTAAAATACCACAAACCGAAAGTCGTTTTTCTTGAAAACGTCGATAACCTGGTCCGGCACGATAACGGCCGAACCCTGGAAGTAATCGTAAACACTCTTGATGAACTTGGATATGATGTCCATTACAAAGTCTTAGCTGCATCTGATTTTGGTGTTGCTCAAATCCGTAAACGAGTCTATATTATCTGTTTCTTAAAATCCCTGAAGATTTCTTTCCAATTCCCTAAACCATTTTCCTCTGACATTGCCCTTGAAGATTTCCTTGATTCTGATGTAGATGAACACTACTTCGTTTCCCGTCCCGATATTGTCCTATATAAACCGGATCTGACAGAACGAGTCCATACGACATACCGCATGGGTTATATCGGAAATGTCGGTCAAGGCAGACGCATCTACAGCACCAAGGGACTTTCTCCCACAACCGTTGTTTCTTCCCGTGGACCTGCCGGTGGAACCGAAGCCATCTATGTGAATGGTCGAGTCCGAAGGCTGACTCCCAATGAGGTCCGAAGGATCCTGGGATTCCCAGAAAACTTTTCTTTTCCTGTTTCCGAAAATCATGCCTATGAGCAGCTTGGGAACAGCGTAGCTGTCCCAGTCCTAAAACTGATTGCAGAACAAATCGCTTCAACCGGAGTCTTTGACGATGACAGAGCAGATTCAGAGACAACCACTTAGCCTCATCTCTTCCTATATAAATAAAACACCTGGGATTTCTCCCAGGCTTTTCTTATAGCTTTATTCCATAATTTTCCAGTTCATGGAAGATTCCCATGACATACACCGTTCGTATATCTTTATCTACCTGATAAATCACTACATAAGACATACCCGGAATCTTTGCTTTCCGATATTCCTTTTTCCTCAACACATAGTCGGTACACGCTGGGAACTGCCACGGGTCTTCTTCCAGACGGGCATAGACCTCATCGACTCCAGAAAGGAAATGGGACGCAGCCTGCCCGTTCTTTAACGGATCCAGCAGATAGGCAACCAGCTTGTCAACATGCTGCGATGCCTTTCGTGTAACTTCCAGATTATAACCCATACTTCTCCCTCACGGATGCAAGATGTTCTCTCGCATTCATTGTCTGGCCGGCTTCCACCTGGCGTTCTGACTCTTCCAGTTCCTCATAGATCTTTGCCATGCGCACCATGCGCTCATAGTTTTCCATACTCATGAGTACCATATCTCCATATCCGTTCTTAGTAATGAAAATTGGTTCTCTGGCAGAATGGCACATTTCAGAAATTTCTGATGTATTTTTTAAATGGCTGATTGGAACAATCTGTGGCATAGAAGCACCTCCTTTATATGGCTTAATTATACCATAATTATACCATGCATTCAATGATCTTCTTTTACCAAATATGGGAAGGTGGCATTTCTTTGGTTCAGGCGCTTCTATGCGTATTAGATTTGTTTTCTTAGAATTTGTATATTATGTATATTTTCCAAATGTATTTTTGTGTAATATTTTTCAAAATCAAACCATTCAATTTTCCCAAATCGCTCCATATTAAGTATATCCATGGATTTCCAGTAACCCGCCGCCTGTGTGCGGCATGATCCGGGAGAGACCGACGGGTCTTCTCTCTTTACATAGATGCTATTGAACAGAAAGGAATTTACTGAATGGATACATATACTCCACATCTGACCAGCTTGGAATACTTTGGTCTTGAAACACTCTTCCGGCACCTGATTACAGAATATGGCTCAACCTACCAGGGAGAAGGTGCCAACTTGGATTTCAGACGGACCCATCAGGGAGTCTCCGTCTGTGATCCATATTACTTCGGCAGCTTTGCCGCAAGGGAACTCATTATGATCGGTGATGTCTGCGCACTTGTGGGATCGTCCGCATGGAGCGCCAACAGAGCGGATCCGGGTCCATGTGACACCATGATCGATGTCACCGAATATTTAAAAACACCTGGTCTCCCGATTGACTACCTGATGGATAAAATCGTGATGACTTGTTAAACAGAAAGGAAAAATACTATGAAGAAAATTATTGATGGAAAGCTTTATGATACAGAAACAGCTGAATGTCTTGGCTTTTATCCGCATTTTGATGGAAACACTTTTCATTACCTCCGTGAAGCGCTCTATCGAACCAAAAAGGGCACTTATTTCATATACAGCAGACACGATGCAGAAAACCCGTGTATTGATGACTTTGTTTCGGGTATGGATGTACCTATCTTATTATTTTCTCGGGAAGATGCAATGCTATGGGCTGAGATTCGCCTCAGTGCTGAAGAATACTTTAACGCTTTTGGCCGACCAGCAGAAATATTTGAATTTTAAGAACTGAATGAGATTCATTAAGAAAGGATTTTTATACTATGATAAAAAAGATTAATAATAATGATCGTGAGTTTGCCACTTCCAACTGTCTCGCCGTATATGAATTTTTTCAGGACGGAGCACCGATTTTTTGTCATGAAAACCTATACCGTACTACATCTGGATCCTACTTTCTTAAGGTTGAAACCGGACCCGATAGTTTCTACCATCCGACCAACTTGGGTCTGTGGGATCATGTCGAAGCTGTCTTCTCATTGTCAGAAGCCGAAGCTAAGGCTTGGGCAGAACGAAAACTTCCTGTCATGGACTACTGCGAGATTTTTGGTACTCCTGAGGAAGGTTAAACATTTATATCAATTTTCATTGTTGAAAGGAAAAATACTATGATTAAAATTATAAATTCTATTCCATACAGCACTGACTCTTCTTGCCGCCTCGGCTACTTCCAACACCGCACCATCCTGGATCCTGCTTATCACAGGGAAGAATTATATATCACCAGACAGGGAACCTATTTCCTCTACGTCGAGGGAAGAGAAAGCAGTCCCTACTGTTTCCAAGGTGATCCGTTTCCGGCCGCAGGATGTGACATCACAGTTCTAAGTGACATCGAAGCCCGGATCTGGGCGGAACACCGCCTGACTCCTGATGAATGTGAGTTCATTTTTCCGGATCCTAAGGCAAGTTAATAGAAGATACATACAAAGGCTTGGTCAGCAGATCAGGTCTTTTTTCATTCCCTGGCAATAAAAAAGACGCTGCCATGTAGCAACGCCCATTTCTACCTTTCTTATGAAAGCAGGCCAATCATATATGATCTGCTTACAACATTAAATTTTTCTTCATCAGCCATTCCCTCAAGTAATGGTCGCGGAATCGGAAGTTCAAACATGTTAGAGAGTTTAATCACATTATCCATAAATTCATTGTTTCTTCCATAATGCATTGCCTGAATCATTTTATCTGCACGTACATACATATAATCATGGACTGTTTTTCCCGTTTTGGTTACAATTGCATTTTTTAATTCTACGCCGCCCTCATAAGCACGATCTCTTAATTCTACTAACTCTGTCACATTTTTCATAGTATTTTTCCTTTCGTTTAAACAAATTATTTGTACATTCTTATTATGTAAGATTTAGTGAAAATGGAGAAACTTTTTTTGGTTTTCTTCCGTAAAAGTTCCCATCAAATAAACCTATATATATTATGATGGGTTTTTTCAAAAATGACAAATGACTGGGAAAAATTTTTTATTTTTTTGACATGCAGATTTAGCGGACATCCTGTGGTTCCGTTCAGAGCGGATTCATGTATTTGACATGCAAAGCGAACAAAAAAAGAAGCCTTTCAGCTCCTCTCGCATAAGTTCATTTGCATATTCCGCAGAAAATATCTTACTACAAATGCAGAAACTAATTCGATGCCTCCCTTGGCAGATAATAGAGGACTTTAATGCAAACGTAAACGGCAGTACATCTTCTTAGTTTGAGGATGTCTGCCGTTTCTTCATGCCCGTCTATGCTCCTTACCTGTTATTTACCTTCCAATTATGATCGGATCATATGTAAGATTCAAAACACTCTTCCCATCACCATACCCAATGTAAGTATAGCTTGCCACTGAGAGCGCCATCCGCAGACGGACATTCTCACTGTCAATGTCAAATCCACCATCATTTCTAAGCGTGATGATCCGGTTTCCGGCCTCGTCATCTTCTGAATTGAATGTCCCTCCGATTTCTTCCGCATAGTCCTTCAACACGGAGATCACGGACTGCTCCAACCAGGACAACGTGTTCTCTTTCTTTTCCTTCTGGGAGTTTTCTTTGATCTGTGTAATTGCTCCCTGGAGTTCCAGAAGTTCCTTTGTGTTTAGATCACCGATTTCCTTGTAGATCCTGTTCGTTTCCTGCAATTCTTCATCGAACTCTTGTGTTTCCATAAGAATACCTCTCTTTCCTTTGTTTCCTTTAGTTTACTTGGAACCCGAAACGTCGTGAAGCGGGAAAGTGCCTGATTCTTTTGGCGTGGGCCTGTGCATTTTTTCTTGGGCCTGTGAAGTTTTTCTATATGCAGGTTACTGGACGCGAGACTAAGCTGTTGACTTTGCCTGAAATTCTTAGCTACCGTTTTCTTGTCCGTATCCTGTCCATACTTGTCGGAGTCTCTTTCGGAACATCCGGTGCATTCTTTCTGACCTCTTCCAGAATCTCGTTCCGGAAATCTTCCTTATAATAATCCCTTAGACGCTTTTCCACAAACTGATCCCGGTCGGCGCGTCCTGTCCACAGGATCTCCCGGAGTTTTCCCTTTTGTTCCCTGCATTCACCCACAAGACGGTAAAATTCTTTGTACTGCTGAGTCTGCATCTTCTTTAGATACTGCACCCGCTTCCGCTTTTCCTTCATGACTTCCTGATCCATGGACTTCTTCTCCTGCAGTGCAGTTTTCTTCTCTTCCAAATCTGCCAGGGATTTCTTTACCTCTGATAGCTCCTTTTCCGCCTGGATGATCTCCTGTTTTATGGATTCCCGCTTCTTTTTCATGAAAAGAGAGCAGGTGGATAGTTCCTTATTCTTTAACCCTATGGTGTCCATGAGATTCGTTATGGCTTTCATGGCCTGTTCGATTGCCTTTGCATTCGCATTAGCAGACGCAATCTGTTCTTGGATGGAGGATCCTTCGGCTGCCAAGGATGCAGAGTACAATGCTTCCTGGTATGCGCTTATGATATACCTGTCCCTTAGGGATTCCAATTGAAGCGCAGTCTTCTTAAGCTGTTCTTTCTCCTTCGCCACCATCTGATCGAGTACCTTCTGGGTCTCCTCCAGGAACCGGTTGTTATCCATGATTTCCTCATTCAGCTTTCCAAGCTCTGTCTGTCTTCCCTTCTTTTCCATATTATAGGCACTCGGTCCGAAATGAACACCGGGAACCCGGTCAATTCCTTGATCAGCATAGGAACGGTGGTCGATCTGTGCATCGACTCCATTTTCTTTTAGGTATCGGTTGCAGAGTTCTTCCCAGGACTCTCTCCAGGATTCCAATGTTTCGGTGCTGTTCCACTTTGCTATGGTACGGTTTGGAATATTTTTGATCCGCGGCTGCTTATCCACCCGCCTTAGATTTTTCTTTTCTGCGGCCTCAGCGGTAAGCCAGATTGTCCGATTCCCAAAGTAATACCGATACTGCTTTCTCCACCCATTCTTTTCCGCTTCTTTGATCCTGGATGCTCGGAATGAGTATTCCCTGTTATCCTTCCGGCATAGATAACTCTTCTCATACTTAGCTTCCCATCTTCCACGTTCATTTAACGGCCGCATGGTTACCAAGATGTGCGCATGTGGATTTCGGAAAGTCATTTGCTCTGGGTCATTCGCGGGTTTGCCATTACGATCTATGGGCTGACCGTAACCGTTGCGGACTGGTGGATTATGGATTGCAAGATCCGCACACATGCCTTTCTCCACACAGTTTTCTTGGACGAACTCCCGGACTAAAGCAATTTGGGCTTCGCGGCTCAGTTCCAAGGGAAGGGCAATTTCAATCTCGCGTGCCAACTGTGCGTTCGCGGATTTCTCTGCCATCTCTACCTGATTCCATAGGTGCTGACGCTTCTTGAAACTTTCTGGTGCGTACTCCGGCAGAAGAATTTCGGTATGCTCCACCCATCCTTTTCTTGTGTAATCGTAGGTGATTCCATCCCACTCGCTGGTAAGGCTGGTGCCGCTTCGATAGGCTGCGGCTGCTACTACGGAACGTCCTTCGCTCCGCTTTATGATCTGTACTGATAGATGATAGATTGCCATAGATGTGACTCCTTTTAGATATGAAAATACACCGATAATGAATGGGATGAGTTTCCATTTTCATCAATCAGCGCTTGAATTTCCGGCTCCTGCCGGTTGTCCGAAGGACCGCACACCGTCCCGCCAGGGTCGGTAATAAGTGCGCCCTTCTTCCTGAAAATTAGAAGGGATTTTCGCGTCCCTTCTCGATAATGAATGCAATCGTCTCCGGGTTCTGGATCGCAAAATAGATGATCTGCTCCATCTGCTTATCTGTTAGGGATTCTGGTGGGCAGATATCTTTTATGGCACTCTCAAGCATGGCTCCACGCTCGATCAGTCTGTGTGCTCTCCGTTTCCGTTCCTTAAACTGTTCTCTTCTTGCGGCCGCATCTTTCCGATGCTTCTGTTGTAGTAATTCAAGTTCTGTCATATGTTATCTCCTACTGTGGTGAATTTCCTGGGTATTTTGAATCTCAGTTCCGATTGTCTCAGGTTGCCGCTGAATCTCCATGTGTCTCTGGATCTGCTCGTCCATCCGGTCGATGAGATCATGGGCCGTTGTCTGGATCGTTTTTAATGATGCCCGAAGTTCTGGAAGTTCTTTCGAACTGCTCCAACTGGCGAGATATGCAAAAGAATAATCGGATGTGTCGATTCCGAAATGATTACAGACGATGAATGCCACGCTCTCCGCCTCGATTTCCTTTGTGGCTGGATCCTTTGGATTTTTCTTGTCTGCATGGAGAATGCTGTGGGCGGTTTCATGGAGAGCGGTCTTTAGTGTCTGGCTCTCGGACATCCCGTCTTTGATAACGATTTCATCACTCGTACGGTTATAGTATCCCTTAGCCAATCCTTCCCAGGATTCAAAGCGGATCGGGACGGGCGAGGTGCTTTTGATGATGTTCATGAGAAGTGGATAGTTTAGGGCTTTCTTTTTCAGTTCTGTAACAAGTTCAGGAAGTGGCTCTCCCTCGGTCTGGGAAACATCAAAAATCGTGATCGGTCGAAAGGATGCATAGCTGATCTGCTTCTGCTCCATCATCGGCTTTCCGTCTGCGTCAAGCTTTGGCTGCCCGGTCTCTGGGTTAATGACCGTGACTTCTTTCATCAGCCTATGTGGGTTGGGTGCCAGAATCGTGATTCCCTTCTCGCCTTTTCTTACATGGCGGTTCAGGGATTCCCAGGTCCGATACCCGGCTACATACCTTGCATCGGGTTTCTGCATGAGGATTAGAATAGAATTGTTGAAGCTGTAGGAATGGAACTTAGACATGACGGTGAGGTATTCCCGGTATTTACTGGACGCGAACACAGACTTGATTCCTTCTTCCAGTTTTTCGGTGAGTTCTTTGATTTTTTCATCCTTGGTCTGCTTCTGGTGCTGCTCCATGGTACACCTCCACGATCAGGTCATCTTTCCCGGCCGGGAAATGGTAGTCGATCCGCATCTCCTTGTGTTTCAGTAATTCCAGTGCGGTTCTGTAATTTTCTATAAAGTCAAGTTTTCTCTGTAAGTCCATAGTGACCTCCGTAATATATAAATTTTTATGGGATCCGGCATCCTATCGGATATGCCGGGATTCCCTTGATATGTCTGGCAGTTTCTCCCGTTCCTCGCTGATAATGCCGGCGATTTTAAGATTCCTGCCATCAAACTCATAAACATTATCAGAAAGACGGTCGATGGGCTCAACCGATTCTTCATTGATCTGACGTACTGTTTTCTGCATATCTTCAAGCAGCAACGGGATATGTTTCGGTACTATGATGACTTCATGAATCGATGACGGAAGAATATAATAATCATCACCCATAAGCCCATGAACCGTCTGTAATACCTCAGGGCATGCGATCATGGCCGCACCATCATGTCTCTCTTTATTTGTAAGAACAAACATCGGCGATTCAGTGGATGAGGGCATAAGGGCACTGGTGATTTCCGGATCACCGTCCCGCTCAACGACATCGCTAAACAGTATTTCCTCCAAATTTTTGAACACCATATTCTTGGCCGTATTCTTCTTGGCTTCTTTTAACGCCTCTTCTTTTGTTATATGAAGCTTGGAAAGGATTTCTGGCGTAACCCTTACCATTGCATCTGTTCCGATATTCATTTTTGGGTAAACTGCCAGATCCTCAATTTGCTCATGCGGAATGTCTTTCAGCCATTCTTTATTGACTTCATAAGAAACCACTGCAGCACTCAATGGGAAATCCGTTTCTTGACATATCAGGTTGTTAAATTGCTTTGCAATAATTTCATTTTCACGGCATATTTCCTTCCATACTTTATCTGAAAGCCGTTCTGCCAAAGCTTTTATGGGTTCGCCCGGATATCTTAAATCATACATGCGATCCGGATAAATAATGGGCGCTACGGTAGACTCAGGTACATGGATCTCAATTCCTTTCCATATCCCGTTATTTTTTGGAACTTCACATTCGATAAAGATTGCTCCCTCAAATTGAGGGTTTCGATGCATCGCTCCTAATAATTCATCATATAATAACTCTTTGTCTGTCATAATTTTTATCTCCTCTGATTAAACTCCCTGACCTGATCTGCCAGGGATGAAATTTTTCCGTCTTTAAAGTAATAACACTTCTTCGGCCGCAGATAGCCGATTCCGGAAATGATGAGGATCACCTCTTCCTTCTTTATCAGGGTTATCAGATCTCCCTGTTCCACGATTGGTTTCTCCTCATAGGTATAGGATTTGCTTCGGTTCTTCCCGCCGTTTAACGTCTCTTTCTTGTTCTGATAGTTTCCGCACCAGGCTGAGATGTCCTTTGCCGTGTCTGGATCAG
Source organism: Clostridium sp. AM25-23AC (assembly GCF_003435125.1). Lineage (NCBI taxonomy): Bacteria > Bacillati > Bacillota > Clostridia > Eubacteriales > Clostridiaceae > Clostridium > Clostridium sp. AM25-23AC. The sequence continues at coordinate 12,382 of NZ_QWGI01000033.1, forward strand.
CGCACTCACAGATAACCTTTATACGGCAGTTATCCGCAATAACTCTTGCCTCTTCCTTGGAATAGATGACTTCCATCTGAGCCATAGACTGGAAAGCCAGCATGACCATTGTCTTTTTACTTCTTAAGGTTGCCAATGCGTTGAAGATTGTCTCCACACGTCCAAGTCTGGCAAATTCATCGATCAGTACCAGGATCGGTTTTGCGGCCGCATCTGCATCCGGTCTCCGCTGTAGATCTTGTAAGACTTGTGCTGTACATAAACGCATAATAGCCTGGTAACTTCCAAGCAGGTGTTCTGGGATCGCTAAGAAAATAGATTTGTTCTCTTTGAATGCTGCGGGACTTGCCTTGACTGCGTTATCCCGGAAACAGAATTTCACATCTGACTTACTGAAGACTGAGAGGTTCGTTGTCATCTCCACCATGCAGTCCTCTACGGACTCCGCTTTCTTTCCGACAAACTTTGCGATGTATTGATACCATAGGTCACTCTTTACGCTTTCTTCAATGATCTCTTCAATCAACTTTTTGGCATCTGACTCCAGGATGTGGTTGACGGCATCTATAAAGCTCTCACCTTTTTTGAAATAGTAAACCAATAAGCCCGTGAACATGGATCGGGCATTTACTACAAAAAACATATCCTTCGGATTTGTGCTGACGATCAACGCCTCTGCAATTTCTTCCATGCTCTCCACAATGAGGTCATCTGAAGGATCACCATGCAACCGATACCATGCATCCCATCCGGCGGTTCTACGGTCAGAGGGATCCACGACATAAATGGCTGAATCATCTTTTTTCGTGGCTTTTTTATGGAGTTCTCCTTTGATGTCGATACAGAATGTCAGCATTTCAGGTTCAGGCGCAGAATAATTGGCAAGAAGGGTATCTAAGATCACCGTTGACGTTTTACCGGATCCGGATCCGCCAACGATGCAGGAATGTAAGATCTGGTTTTTAATTCTGACGTATCGACCTTTGTCACATCCAAGGATTATTCCTTCTGGATTCTTTGAAATCAGTTCAACGGGAATTTTCGGATAGGTCGCTGCCCGCTTTTGTGGCGAGTCCTTTTTCAGGCCGGTATCTGGAATCAGTCCATCTCCGGCTTGGAACTCGGAGAATTTTTTTCCTTCACAGGCGATGCTCCATAGATTGTTTAATATAATCCAAGCAGACAGAGCGGCTGTCATATAGAATGCCTGTTTTGTTGTTACCGGAAGAATCTGTTGTTTTTCTAAGAAATATATGGGAAGTGCTGTCCATAGACCTGTGAAACCTATAAGATTACTCAGGAGCTTCAGCGTCTTTTTCATCGGACTTCCACTCCAATTCAGCTAAAATTTTATACTTGTGATACCAGTCTATGGTGTACTGAATTTCATCCATTTCCTTTGCGGACAGGATGTAGTAATTAAATATTTTTTTCATGGCGTGCCTCCTCTTTCCTCTAAGAATAGTATGTGAGAAGGATTGAGGAAAAAGTGGCGTTTTTACCCTTATTACCAACCTTTTTTTAGTTAAAAAAATAACACCCATAAGGTGTGATGAGGGATTTCATATGTAGTTATCAGGAATTCGTCTGAGTCTGCGTCTGCCGTTTCTGATCGATAATACGTTTCATCAGATGGACTCCAAGAATCACCGGCCTTCGTCAACCAGATCTTATAGTAGGCATCTGCACTTTGATCCGGCCACTGCTGATCATATTCCCACCAGGAGTGATCGTCTATTGGATAAATACTGCCTGAAGCTTCTGGGACACCATTCCATTCTCCAACCTTTTCACCATCCGGCGAAGATGCATAGGAATCATACCAGCCAAAGTTTGTGGCATACTCATAGTCAACCATCTTCTTTTCGTACTCTCCGGTTTCGACCTGTTCACCTGTGGTTGGATCTGTTGTCATAATTGGCTTATCTTTGTCATCTTCTTCGACGGTTTTCTTGTAATGAAGACTTCTATATTCACGTTGGCCTAAGTTCATATCTCCATAGAGTTCTGGATCTTTTGGGTCGTCTTCTTTCTCGTCGCCGATTTCGAGTTCGTAATCGAGTTCAATCGCATCATCACCTTTGTATTCGTTATCACCATTGTCAGAGTAAACCTGAGGAACGATGAACTTTAGATGACCTTTTTGAGGGAATGCGGCGTCTACTGTGAATGCAATGACATTATATCCGGACATACCGACTAAGTAACTTACATTTTGGAGATCACTCATTACAAAATAACTTCCTGTAGCTTTTAAAGCACCAGTTAGGCTGTGATCCATCCAGTCTTCTTCCAGAGCGTTTAAACCTTCAAGATCAGCTGTATTATTGGATCCAAACTCTTTAAATGATCCGCTCTCATCTCCGCCGTTTTGTCCAGATACATCAGCCCATACCTGAATTTGTGGTCTGGAATTTTCATTTGCTTTATCAGTTTGAGAATGAGGATGCGATGTAGATGCGTAAAGCATACCAAGCTCAGCTTTGTAGGTTTTACCCACCTTAAGTTTAACACGACCATTTGTAATCAAATTTTTATCAGTTGCGTCTGCACCTCCGAAGGCGTCGGTTACCTTTTCAAGAGGTCTTTCAGATTTATCAATGATTTGATCCTTGTCATCCAGTAACTGGATCTTATAGGCTACGACATTATTCTCTACTGGACGCGGGATATAATACGTTTTATATCTCGTATGGCCACCTTGAGTAGAATCATTGTATACGATTGTCATTACTACGGACTGAGTTTTAATGTCTCCGTCGATACGCATGTATTTTTGCAGAATCTTCCACCATGGCATTTTATATGCAGCTTCATAGTTCTGATACATGGCCTTGTATTTTGCACCTATTTCAGTACGTTCAGCCCAAGTTTGAAAAACTTCTTGTGCCGTCCCAAAATATGGAGATTTTGACGGAATATTGGATGGTACACCACTGGATCCAGGCCAGTTTTCTATTAATTCATCTGGACGTTTCACTTCATTTGATTCGATGAGTTTTAAATTATGTTCTTCGGTTTCTCTCTTTGCTTTATCATATACGAAATAAGTCTTGGCGACGCCTTTTTTACCAGCGGTTTTAGGTTCTTGAATAAAGTCAGATGCATACGTAGGGTTTGTTACTACGGTTCCTTTTTGTGTATTAAGTGTATCAATCATGATTCCTGCATAACGGAATTCCACGTTGTAGTTTGGAGAAAAGTCACCTAAGTTCGAAGTTGCCATTGCGGACTGTTGATCGTTATCAGTTGTTGATAAATATTTTGTATAATATCTTGTTTCTACTCCATTTATGTTTGAATGCAATGGTGCATTCCATAGCATGGCCGCATTTTGATACGTTACTCCAACTCCTGATTTGTAAATATCAAATAAATAAGAAAACATTCTACGGAATTTGTCTTGTCCGGTATTAAATGCATTGTATGGAACATAAACGTTAAAACCACCTTCGTTATGTTGCTCATATGTTATACCATTATATTTATCTGACGTATATAAATATGTGGTTCTATCTTTGCTTAATATTCCAGCATTTCTATAATCAGCTGCAAATGCAGACGCAGGATGTGCTAATATAGATAATCCCAGAAGAATGGGAGTAAATATTTTTATGAGTTTGTGTTTAGACATGACACAAAAACCTCCTTTGCTATTTTCTAATATTATGTAAGATTTTGTACGCGAAAAAGGGATTTTCTTACATAATATATAGAGATACAAAGAAGTTTTTTTTATGATTTATTTGTGAACTTTTAATTTTTATTAGGGAGGGATTTCCGTGCTTGATAAAATACAAAAAATTCTTGGGTTTCCAAATCGATTGTCTACAATTTGGTTTATAGTAACTACGTTGCCGTATCTATTTATTCTTAGATCCTGCATTGCAAATCTAGGACATAATAGCATATTTTCAGATATAATAATTTTAGTATTTGTTTTCAATTTTGTTCTACTTTTGATATATGCATATCGCGTCGGTAAAAAGAAATAGAATCATTTGAATATCCTAAAAACGTAATAACTGAACAAAATACTGTTAAAATATTTCCAATGTTATTTTTTTCTAAAAATGATGGTAATATTATTATACTGTCAATTTTTAAATACCAACCTGTAATTATGCATGATACACCAGCTCCAATTAACATCGTAACAATTGGCCCATAGGTTGGATCAAGTTTAAAAATTTTTACAAACGAAATAAGAATTGCGGATATTGCCGCTGCAAATGCAAGATATATTGGAGCATTCTCATTTTGTCTAATTGTAAAAATTGCATAGAAAATAAAATATGCAAACAAATATAATAGTGCATCGTTCAACCCGTGAGGAATCATTTTTATTGCTTCCAATTTCGTTTTGAAACTCAACTTAGAGGTAATATTCTTGTCTAAGATAGATTCATCTGTGTCCTTCAGGTAGTATATATAATTATATTTTTCTGACCGTTTTAATTCTCTAACACTACCGGCATTTACATCGCCTAATAACAGCTGGTTGTCTTTCTTTGTTGGCTTTGGAATTCCATTTGATGATACTAACCAATACGTCTTACTCATAATTATCCTCCACACATGTGCATAATAAAAAGGAGCCTTTTTGGCTCCTCTTTATTTTATATGAGTTTTATTTATTTGTAAACCTTAATATTGATAACCTCACCAGTTACTTCAACAGAGAATGTTTTTCCGTAATCTGTTTTACGATTCTGCCAAGCAGAAAGGCTTAATATACTTGGTTTATTTTATTCGACATAAAATCTGGAATTATGATGATTGCTTTGGTCTGCGTCTGTATCTGGTCTGTTCTTGCCACTGCTCTCCTTTAAACAAATTCAAATATTTTTAAATCTGTTTAAGCTAATACTTCTTATTCTTACATAATACTATAAAGAACTATATGCAATGCAGACGCAGATGCATTAAGGAGCCTAAAAACTTTTAAAATTGTTTAGGAGTGAATGATATGGATTTTATGCACCAAACTGTTGCCAGTACGATTGTAAAATATTTTACTTGGCTCTTTGATAATGATGGGATAATTAACGGACATCATTTTTATATTTCGCTAAACTTGTGTGTATTATTTTATGCAATATACAATATGGTTACTGAAATAATAAAACATGATTTTACAATATTTCAAGCTATAGTAACATTTTTCATTACAGGATTCATATATATGATAACTATTTTTCCATTATTCTATATTGTATTCATTTGTATTGCTTGGAAATAATTAAATCTATAATAGCGATAATAAAACTTATATATGATAATGTGTTTCCTAAATTCCCAAGCGTCAAAAATTGGAAGAAATTATTTAAAGTAATATGTGGGCTTAAATGGATAAGTCCCAGATAGATTCCTATTGCTATTAATGCATTTATTGCTATACATAAATCCAAATGTATCCATTCAAATCTACTACCAAGAGAACAGGTCATTAATAATGATATAATAGAAACAAATAAACTAATATTGGGTTGACTTAAAAACATTCCATAAAAATAAGAGCCAACAAATAATAGGCATAAACCCAATTTAACAATTTTATATAGATAATTCATAAATTTATCTATTTTCCCAAATATACTACTTAATAAACGGAACACCTTTAATTCATGATAGTTTTCATAAATAACCATATACAGTAAATAGATTGGATAAATAGGTATAGAAACCAAGTCTTCAAATAATTTTTCTAAATTTGTTTTATTCCTTTTGGCAGGGATATACACTTCCTTACAATTGAGATCCGTTGTTACATGGACTTCGTATTTTTTCTTAACCGACATAATAAAAGTTTTCTCCATACCTTCCTCCCAAGTTAATACACATAATAAAAAGGAGCCTTTTTGGCTCCTCTTTATTTTATATGAGTTCTATTTATTTGTAAACCTTAATATTGATTACTTCTCCGGTTACTTCAACAGAGAATGTTTTTCCATAGTCTGTTTTACGATTCTGCCAAGCAGAAAAGTCAAGTTTACTTGGCATGATTCCATCTGGCTTGTTGTTTGGATTCCATTCAGCATCTGGAATAATTTTATCTGCATGCTGTTTGATATAATTGAACAGTTCCGTACCGATTTTATCTCCGACTGCGGCCTTAATGGTTTTTTCCTTTATATCTGGTTTCTGTGAATATACAGCTTTTGACATAGTATCATTATATTTCCGTTCATAATCAGACCAATCATTTCCGATAGAAGCTGTTACAAATGTCCCAAATCTTTGATCATTATGAGTTATTGCCATTTCTCCATATCCACCATATGTACTCATATCTTTATCTGTCCAGATAATATCTGCACCATATCCATAAGTGTACTGATCAATATGAGTTTGTATGCCATCGGCATTTAAACCGTCGAAGTCTTTTCCGACAATAGCATCCTGATATACCGGAATCAGCTTCTCTTTCATTAAGCTCCAGATCTCATCGTCGCTCTTGCCATTGTAATCCTCAGTATGCATCTTATAGTTACCTGCTCCATTGTGGATCGGATTACCATTGACAGTCCAACGACCTAATTCATCAACCGTATAGCCGTCAGGCGTAGTCGTGTTTGTTAAATAGTTACCGTTCTGATCGTAGTAATAACAGTATCCCTGATACCAAATCCAGCACGGGAAGTTCTCATATCCTTTGTAACTGTCTGTTTTAATGTAGTTTGTTACTCCACCTGGGTTATATGTATAAGTAATATTTGCTGCAAAGCTTGTGAGTGTCATTGCGGCTGCTAATGCACCTGCGGCTGCTCCTGTCGCTAATCTTTTTAATCTATTCATAATCTCTATCTCCTCATTCTTTCAAATACGTTTCTTAGTTAATATTAGTATGTCAGATTCAGCAGAAAATAACTCTATGAATATTATAAGATGTATTACTTAGAATGTCAAATAGATACGTTATTTCATTGAGATTCTTTGAATTGGAAAAAGAGTCTGCGCCTGTCTTAGTCCTGCGTCCTGCGTCCAGTATTGTGTAACTCACCTTTACTAAGAAAAATCAGGATTTCTATTTCTTAGATTAAGGTATAAAAAAAGAGCCTCTGCTCTGCTGTGAAATTCTATGTATTTTTCAGATATCCTGCCTCTGCATTTTCAACTCATATTCATGTGTGGTGTTATCTAAAGTTCTCTTGGAGTTCTCTGTAATTTCATTCTTATCATCAAAAATCTGGATCGAGTAAGCAATGACGTTATTATATACTGGACGCGGGATATAATACGTTTTGTATTTCGTATGTCCACCTTAAGTAGCGTCATTGTATACGATTGTCATTACGACTGACTGAGTTTTAATGTCGCCGTCGATACGCATGTATTTTTGCAGAATCTTCCACCATGGCATTCCATACGCAGGCGCATAGTTTTTCTCTAACAGATTGTCATTTAATGATGTCAAATCAGAGCCGTTGTACTTTGTCATTTTATATGTATTTTAGTGAATTAACGTATAATTATTTACATGCCATTTTGCATTAATTTACAAATGCATCAAAGTTATTATATATCAAATATTAAATGCATCATAGCCTATTTTATCTTTGTTTTTTTAATAAATTATCCCTTATCTAGGGATAAAAAATTCATTCTTTAATTCATCTAAAGGGTTATAAATAGAGAATCCGATTTCTCGGATTCTCTATTTAATTATGCGATATCCGCAAACTCTGCTAAAGCATCTACCGCTGTTACAAAGGTGTATCCACCAATATAATCCATCAAGAATTTGATGTTATCGCCGGAGTAATATTGAGCTCCTTTTTTCTTAGCTGCGTTGTCACAATAATGGTAATAGCCATCACGACCAGCGAAAAAGGTCATTGCCGGATTTTTACTGTACGCAAAGCTTCCGTCTTTTCTCTCAAAGACCAACTCTGGGTAGGTTTCTCGTAAAAAATCAATAATGTTGACTTTCTTAGCTTTTTCTTTCATGTCATTTTGATACATAGCGTTTCTCCTTTTCACATAAAGAAATATAATCATTGAATTCAAATGCCAGCAAACCAAACTTTTCGTTGTTCCCTTGAAGCATAAGGGCTGGGTTTAACATGTAATGAGACTTAGAGATCTTTACAATTGCTCTTGTCTCCTGAAGTGTTTTTAGCGTATTTGCCACGGTTCTCTTGTTTCCGATCGAGCAGTCCTGCATGATGTCCTCGTAAGTACAGTAAATCATATTATTGGTGTCGGCGTTATATATAAAATATAGAAGCACCATAGTTGGCTGATTCGCAAATAAACGCAGTACAGGGATCGTCTGGTTTAAAAAGACTCTTCGGAAATTTTTCTGGTTACACAAATTTGTCATGACTTCTTTTAAGCTGTTATCTGTCCGTCGCATTGACGGAATTTCTCTTGGTATTTTCATCTCTTTTCTCTCCTTCGTAGATATTATGTAAGATTTGGGAAAAATGGAGAACTTTTTTTGCAAATTTTTCAAAAAATTTTTTGAGTGGGATTTGCGGCCGAGATGGCATGAATGGAATTACTGATTTTGAGACACTGAAATGATACTTTACGGTGGCAAATCTGATACCCGGTAAAATTCTGGAAAGCCTTACCAGGCCTGGGTTTTCTCGTGATTTCCAATATTTGTCCTTTTATTTTATATATATCTTCTGTCTCATAATTAGATCTTGGAAGTACACTGATATCATTGAAATACTGGAACATTACTCTCCATCTATTATTCCCTGAGTTAGTAAACCAATAAGCTCTATCCTATAAGCTTATTACTCATTAACAGAAGGAAGAATATAAGAATATTATACTTAGTGTTCCACCTTAGCTGAAGAACCTTAGTTGCTTAGTTTATATGCTTGGATACTTAGATTTCATTCCTTAGATGATGCTTAGGAGTTGCGGTGAGTTACACAAAACTGGACGCATGAATAACCCAAGGATCTTTTCCACGCATGGATACTCAGCACTTGGTTATTTTCTTAGAAGCTTGGTTTTGTTCGCGTCAAGTATCCCTTGCCTGCTCACCGCTTGGATACCCTAAGGGATGAAAGCTAAGTGCCTCAATTCTTAGTGTCTCAGCCGGTACACTAAGGTATCTGTTCTAAGATGGAATCTCTAAGATACTCTTTCTTCTAAGGTGGAATCTCTAAGATATTCCTCTTTCTAAGATGATCCTCTTCTAAGTGGTTCACTCTCAGTTGGTTACTCTCAGTATCATACATTCCATCATAAGATGGTGTACTGTTCTATATGGTACTGGTATTCTCAGTAGGATAGTTTTATTATTCTTGAAAAATATTTTTACTTTTTTGTAATTTTATGGCACTTTTTTTCTCAGATCTTACATAATATCTATAAGAAAATCTTTCCTCTACCTTCTCAGATATAAAATACGATTGGAGCTTATTCATGAGTTCATACATAAATTTTACAGAACACGATATCCGGCTGGCAAAGCAGGCCGACTTAATTCAATATATGTTAGCAGAACACCCGGATCGGGTCATCTATCGTACCGGAACCCTCCGCGACTGTAATCACAACAGTCTGGTGATCTATCATGACAGTTACTTTCGCTACTCTCTCAATGAAGCCGGTGACAGCATCTCATACCTGACAAAATACCAGGGATACGGTTGGGCGGATGCCGTCTCCTCGCTGCTTGAATTTTCACTTGGCCATGATATCACCCACAAATATAAAAAGCAGGTAACGCCTCTAAAACCGGACATCCACACTTTCCGTGTTCCGCCCGACACTGGCGACATCAGCACTCTTCAAAACTATATCATCAACGAGTGTAACATCAGCAACCGGATCTTCCGAAACCTGGTATACATGAAAAAGTTATATGCCACGGCAGTCCCTGGAGCGGGACGTCACTATGCCTGCTTCGCAAATGCTGAACAAAATTACTACCTCCTCCAGAACACAAAACAGAGCGGATCCCAGAAGCTTATTTATACAGAGAATCCTTTAGGATTCTGGTGGTTCTCTTCCGATGCCTTTCTTTCCATCAACCACGTTTTCACCATGATGGAAACTAACATCGAAACCTATGAAGATGACTATCCACTCTTCATCTGCGAGTCATCTCTGGATGCCATAAGCCTCTATGAACTTACAAAGGAACCGGGAATCTACGTTGCTCTCTCGTCCCTGGATCCGAAGAATCTGGACTATGCGGTTCATTCCTTCCCAACAGAAAATCTTATGTCGCGTCCAGTAATCCTTTCACTCTCCAAGGCTCCGGCCGCCAATCCTTTTTGTTCGAATCTCCCTTATCAGCGGATCCTGCCAATGGGAAACAGCTGGAGCGAAGATCTCCGCAAGATTCACCGCTCGCCCATGTCTATGCGGGAAGTCGATGACGGCGATAATTCTTTTGTATGTGCATTGCTTGATTCAAAGGGAAACGTGACTTCATACTCCACATACCAGGATTCCAAGAATGTAAAATTGATCGACATAAAAATCCCAACATATGGGTAAAGAAAAAGAGTCAGGGAAACTGTTACGACTCCTGACTCTTATAACACTATTTAGTTGCCCTCTATCTGTCCAGATACTCTTAATACCATACGGATCAGTAATCCCGTCTGGTATAATAAAAATTCTAACAGACGTGCATCAATCTTATCGTTATGCTTAACTGTTTTATCATTGATGTCTTTATACGTGGAAATTATAGACTTATACATTCCACCTATGCTTGGATCGGCACCCTGTGATGTCAAATATTTGCAGATTTCACCTTTGTTATTATCCAAGTTCTTATCATTTTGTAAAAACTCTTGCAGAAAAGTTTCCAATGCTTTTCTAAGGTTATCAGCAGCATCCCTTATATATATGCCATCCGCATACTGTTTCAATGCATTGACATATGTTTTCTTAGCACCTGGGTATTTATCTAACCATGACAATACATCGGAAACCAGATTCTTGTCCATCATCGGATCACCCGCCGGAAATACAAAATATCCGTCCTGGTCCTCTAATACTTCATGCTGGATATGTGCTTCTCTTAAACCAGTAACTAATAAATTTTTAAAATTGTCACGAGAATAATATCTTTCAATTGTATTGTCTTGGCAATTCAAAAATGCAATATAAAAAGCTAAAAATTCATTCAGCGATTTCATGTGATTAAACAAGACCTTAACTATCTCTCCAAATTCATCGACAAAATAGACTCCATCAACTCCACTCATGTTCATAACAGTTCCTGTCATGTTACAAAATTTGATGTATTCACCTGCGGTAAGTATACATCCTCCGCGTCCATGCAAATCGCGCAATACATTAGCAATTTTATTATAAAAATATTTTACTTTTCCTTTATCGTTAAATCCTATCCCTAGTTTTTCCCGATAGTCTAACCAATCCATACATTTCACCTCTTCACCATTTCATTCTGTACGCTTCTATTTTCATTTTATACAGAATCGAACTGGTTTTCAATCATTTATTATGAAATGCATGTTTTCCCTGTCCCGATACCGTTCCACGCAGAACCGGATGAACGCGGACGAACTCTGAAAACCGTACCTTGAAACCGATGCCTGAATATACGCCCATTCTTCCTCCGTAAAGCATACATACCCTCTATACTCCTTCGCTCTCTCTGCGTCTGGTTTTTGCTCCCAGAATGGGACCACATTCAGATTGTGTGCCAGAATGTCCAAGTGCTTTTCCTTCACTCCCAGGGATCTCGCAACATACTTTTTTGATCGGGTCATCGGTTCTTTGCTCATCCGCAGAAACAGGCTGACCGTCTTATTTTCTAAACGCTCTTCCGAAAAAGTTACCTCTGGGTCCTGATGGATCAGCGCGGATAGAATTGCATATCTTTCTGGAAGTTTATAGTTCCAGTTTCGGACATTTCCGAAGATTGCGGTCCGCATGACGGCCGTTCCAAAATGTTCCTCTATGAAGTTCTTTCCGAAGCGTTCCACGAGATCTGCCTCCACTCTCTTGTAATCAATCGAAAAGTTCTTGTCCTTCCTGGCGATTCCATATCCGGCGTTCAATAATCCCTCGTAAAGGTTATTGTGGGTTTCCGTGGGTCCTTTCTCTATTGAAAGCTCCTGATACTTTACAAGAACATTGGAGAGTTCTGCTTCTGTCTCTGAAATCTCCAAGTCTGCCTCTATCTCCTCTTCATCCATCGGAAGGAACAGGTTATCGTTGAGTGTCCATTTTTTCATATCATCCTTCATTCTCAGTCTGCACCTGTGCTTCGTGCATATGGTCACATAAGGAATCTGATGGATGACATGCCAATAAGCCTCTCCATAGCGCTCCCTGTCCTCTCTCATGCAGAGCGGGCAGTATTTCAGTACTGTGGATGTGTATGGCTTCGGCAGCTTGATTGGAAATTTCACTTTTTCGCTTAACGCCTGTTCCAGTAGTCTTTCTTTCGTTGCTAAGTCCTGAAACCGGAAGGTATATGGGAACAATGTGTTATGCAAAGCAATATCCCTCTCATCTAAGACTCCCTCCGGCAGTTTCTCAGCCACTCGCCGGATCCCGCAGTTTGGCAGGAAGTTTCCCATTCCTCCGACGCTCTCCTCTCCAAATAGTTCCCTGAGTGTCGTTGCGCTGTTCGGATTGCCGGACCTGACATGGTATCTCCCTAAGACGCTGTACCAGAGTTCGTCCGGGTAAGGCGTTGGAAAGTATTGAAGCATCAGAAGCACCTCCTTTCTAACATAAGGAATTGTTCAAGATTCAGAAGCAGCGCGTCCGCAGACGGATTCTCCATCCAAAGTTCCAGAAGATCCGAGTCATCGCGCTCGGATTTTTTTCGTCCACGCTTCACGGCATAGAATCGCTTTGAAGAGGTCTTTTCTGCGCTCCCTGGTAACTCCTCGTCCATGATGTCTCCTGCGTCCAGTTTATCCCTTCTACCATCCACGGGATCTAAGGAAATCTCTTCCTGGCAGTCTCCCTCCAGGGATGTTTCTTCGGTAGTCTCCACTTCTATCTCCACGGATTCCACCGTCTCTTCATTCACGGTTACTTCCTGTACCGTAAAGTCAGAAATGGAAGTTCCGCTCCATCCATATGTTTTCGGGACTTCGATTCCAAGACACATGACCGCCTGTTTCAGCACCTCATAGGAAAGTTTCTCCTTCCCTGTGAGAATTGCCTGGACCTGTGCCTCCTGGAAGATCTTCACGATGTAGGACGGGATCCCGGCCGAGAGATCATAGATCTGCTTCATCAGCTTTTCGGAGAGTTCCGTCTTTTGAAGCACCACCTGGGAATCCCAGAGTTCTGTAATGAACTTCCGGTATGTCACATCATATTTTAATGGCAGAAGCCGGAATCCTCTGGTTCTCCGCTTCAAGTGTTCCTGACTCATGAAGAGATCTTCAGCCTCCATCGTTCCGCAGAAGCAGATTCCGGTCGATGTCTCATTTGTGAGTTCTACTAAGAACTTTACTAAGGGCTTAAGCTGTCGGTTCTTGACTGCCGTCTGAATCGCATTCTGGATTTCATCAATGACGATCAATCCAATGTGATGATTCATGCAGATGACCTTCAGCTTTGTTGTCGTGGCACTGGCTGCCACCGCTCTCTGATAGGTTGCCTGTTTTAAGTAGTCGGAACCGATTGCGCGGTCGATTGCTGAGAAAATATTGAATGCCAGGGTTCTCACGGAACAATCAGACGGGCACTCCACGAACAGATAGTTGATCTGCTTGGTATACATGGATTTCCCACCATAATTCGTATGGACAATGACCTGTGGCATCAGAGAAAGACATCTCTGGACCGTCGATGTCTTTCCGATTCCCGGGACACCTAAGACAGCTCCGGTGTATGCCTGGGTCGCATACTGAAACTCCCGTTCCCGGCCGGTGCGGAAATCCATATACAGGTCATTCATCTGGCGGATATGGTCCACGATGTTCTTTGTCTGATAGGTTGCTGACATCGCACGATAAAGCATATCATAGATCGTATACATGTAATCCATGGGATAGAACCACTTGGATATTTCCATGACTTCTCTTCTCCGTTCCTCCGGTGACCTTTTCTGAATGTCTTTTGGATAAGGGATCTGACTTCTAAGCCGCTTCATCACCTCTTCTTTTCCAAGGATCTCCGGCAATGCCTCAAAGAAGGGATTTCCCTGTTCTTCTCTATATTCTGCGTCCACGGTCATTCCACTCTGTTTCTGATACTTTTTCATGCCCGTTCCATCTCCTTCGCCTGCTCCATGCGTTTCGTTGAAATCTTATTCTTATCCCGGTACTCTGCCTGTTTCACCACGGACTCAATATCCTTTAAAAGCCGGATCCGTCCTTCGGTATCCCTAAGTTCCGATTCCTTCCGGCTGTCCCGCTCTGCCTTACGCTTCATCTGATATTCACTTTCGGTTGCTCCGGCATATTGCTTGGAATGTCTGGAAAGCTCAAATGGAATGTAATTCATCCCATTCAGCAGAAACAGACGCGATACATCTTCTGGGTCATAGCAGATCCTCACGATCTCGCCTATGTTATGGCTCTCTAAGAACTCCTTATAATTCTCACTCACATACCAGAGTCCCTGATAACAGATTCCGCGCCGGTTCAATGTAGCTGAGGTCCTTGGAAGTCCAAACCGATACAGTTCTTCACTGTTGATCGGGATAACCAGGGATCTCTTTTCTTTTTCGCATTTCATCCACATTGCGGCCGCCACAGGGTCTGCGTCCTTGCAGAAACGGTTCTCTATCACACGACAGCTGTTCAGGTACAGGATGCAGGAGAGGATGACCTTCGTAAACTCTTCCAAGGTCAGAACCGCCTGACTCCGATAGTCCACCGCCCATCGCTCCTGCGCGTCCGCCTCAATGACTCCTTTTCCTCTGAGTGCCGGTTTATACCGCTGTTGGATCAGATCGAAGGATTTCTCTACCAGACCTTTTCCATCCGGTCGGAATGGCGGCAGGGATTCAAACTCAATTCCGTACTTCATTGCAAGCTCGTTCATCCGGGTGCCAATAAACTCTCTTCCCTTATCTGTAATGATTTCTCCCGGAAGTCCCGTGTTTGGCCACTCTTCTTTTTTGATGTCCAGTCCATACCGTTTACAGAAGGAAACCTTATCCGCAGCCGCATTAGAAAGACAGTTAATGACCGCCTGCTCTCCGGCATCCATTCCCACATAAACTCCGGCGATCAGCTGAGTTGCCGTGTCCACAGCCAAGTAGATATAAGGTCTTCCAATCACTTCAGAACGGTCCAGGCGTGACACCAGGTAGATGTCAGCCTGCGTTGCATCCATCTGAAAGACTCCTATCTGTTCTTTCCAAGCTGATGCACTTCCAAACAACGGACGCTCATTTCTCTGATAATCGGTCAGTCCATTCCTGGCGATCAGGTTCCTGGACTTCTTATGAAAGTTCTTATCATAGAAATAATGGCGGAAAGTATTCCAGGAAGGATAGACATCCAGTAGATGTCCGTCTGGATCCGTGTATCTGGAAAGCAGCAGCATATCATACGCACTCCGCAGGGAAAACTTCTTCGCTGTATAGTAAAACGTGTCGATTGCCCATAGGAAGTCCTTTTCTTCCTTCGTCTCTTCTTTCTCCGCTTTTTTTCTTTCCTCAACTAAGGCTCTTCCGGCCAACGCCCGGAAATACAGTTCCCGGATTCTCCGCTCACTTGTCTTCTCCCTGGCTGCAATCTCCCGGATCTTTGTGTTGCGTCCAGTACGGTCCCACACATAGGATTCCTCTTCCAAGAGTTCCGAGATCAGTTCCTGCCGCTTCTTCTGTCCCGGTGTCTGCTCCTGTGTCATCCTCATCTGAAAATCTTTTGGTGGCTCTATGCGTTCCATGGTTCTTAGATCATCCCTAAGTACAAACTTCGGTGTGCATGGGTTATCATAGGAGATCACCCAGTTCCCTTCTTCGTTTCCGCATAATACCCGAATTACTTCTCCACAGCTTTCTAAGAACATCTCAGCACTCTCCCTTCTCCATGACAACGATCTTCCACTCTGTAACTTTTGTGGTACTCCAATACCGTCTGGAAAATTCCAGTTTTTCGATGGCTGCCCGTTTGGA
Source organism: Clostridium sp. AM25-23AC (assembly GCF_003435125.1). Taxonomy (NCBI): domain Bacteria; kingdom Bacillati; phylum Bacillota; class Clostridia; order Eubacteriales; family Clostridiaceae; genus Clostridium; species Clostridium sp. AM25-23AC. The sequence goes on from NZ_QWGI01000033.1 coordinate 28,430, forward strand.
AAGTCCGTCTTTGTTTGTCAGTTCCCGGATTCCTGTTCTTCCATCTGTAAAATGAATCACAAAGTCTGACGTCCACTGAGTGTCAAAGTATTCTTTTCGGATCCCGATTGTATTTATGAATGGGTACTTGTCTGGATCCAATACGGTTCCGGCCTCATAAGAAGCAACAGCCGCAGACGCTTCCAAGTACCTTGCATACTCCCTGGCTTCCCTTGAGTGTACGCACACTACGATTCCATTCTTATCACTCCTAAAATGAATGTCCCTACGTTTCGTTCCCGCTTTTTCCATGTTCATTTCTCCTTATGGTTTATTCAGATTGAATTGATTCAAACCATTCGGACGCTAATTTTCAGAGACAAACGCAGACGGTCATTGAATTATTCCGAGTTTTTGGATTTATTCTGAGTTTCTGGTCGCTATTTCTACCAGAATTTGGATATTCATCGAATTTCCAGGCATAATTATTCCGAGAAATTGGATGTCCATGGAATTTCCGGTCATATTTATTCCCGGAAATTGGTATTTACTCCGAGTTTCTGGCATTTATTCTAAGTTTTTGGTGCCATTTTCTCCGCTTAATTCCATTTAATCCTAGTTTTTGGTATTTATTCCGAGTTTCTGGTTGCTATTTCTTCCAGAAATTGGCTTTACAGCGAATTTCCGGTCATATTTATTCCCAGAAATTGGTTCTCCACCAAGCCCAAAAGCCATTTTCTCGAAATAATTCCAATTATTTCGAGATACTATGTTCTCGTCCCACCAAGAATCACCCTCTTGTCCACCCGAA
>NZ_QWGI01000034.1:0-7884 GCF_003435125.1 Clostridium sp. AM25-23AC
AATTTTCAGGGTTTTACATACTGTTCAGTTTTCAAGGAACTGTTTTGTTGTCGTTTCTTGTTCTCAGCGGCAACTCATTCATTCTATCATACCGTTTCCGGTTTGTCAAGAACTTTTTAAAACTTTTTTGAGGGATTAAGAAGTTTTCTTAATGACTCTTAATAAGTTTTGCCCTGTTGCTCAAGGCGAGTATTATAATATCAAATCCCCGGACAAAAGTCAACTGTTTTTTACATTTTTTTCATTTCTTTTTACATGTTTTGCGATATCATTACAAGTCCAGCCCAAGAATGCTATATATTGTATATTATATATTCAATTGATACAATATGATGTATCATCCTGATCGCCAAGAGCAAATACAGGAGCAGCCAAAAGCTGCTCCTGCCAGATTCCATATGGGTTCCTACCATAATATTATGAATTGCTCCCATCCAGCGTAAACCAGAACTCCACGCCATTCTCCCAGTTCTTCACGCCATACTGCTGGTTGTGGGCATCCATGATCGCTTTTACAATGGAAAGACCAATTCCGGTTCCGCCGTAGGCACGGGTTCTCGCCTTATCTACCTTATAGAACTTCGTCCAGAGATTCGGGATCGCATCCTCAGGGATCGGGGTTCCGGTATTAAAGACAGATACACGGACGATGTTGTTTTCCGGAAGCATTTTGATAATGATCTTTTTCTCTCCATCGATATGGTGGATTGCATTGCTCAGGTAGTTTGTGACTACCTGCTCGATTTTAAATTCATCCGCCCATACATAAACCGGCGTCTGAGCATCAAAATCCACCTGAATCTCATTCTGTTCGAGCAGGATCTTCGACGCGTTCACAACGCCGCGAACCAGTTCCGTTAAATTGAAACGGTCCATCACCGGCTTATCGTTTCCGCTCTCCAGAGAAGACAATGTCAGAAGCTGCTTGACCATCTTGTTCATCTTGTTGGCCTCATCAACAATAACATCACAATAGTAGTCGCGGCTTTCCTTCTCCTCGCCCATCCCTTCCTGAAGACCTTCCGCATATCCCTGAATCAGGGCGATCGGTGTCTTTAGCTCATGGGAGACATTTGCGATAAAATCCTTACGCATCTCGTCGATCTTTGTCTTCTCTTCGATGTCCTTCGTGAGCTGGTTATTTGCCGACTTTAGCTCCGAGATCGTTTCCTCCAGGCGCTCCGACAGTGTGTTCATACTGTTTCCTAAAACCTGTATCTCTTCCATATCATGTTTTCCAGACTCATATTTCGCATTAAAATCGAGATCCGACATGCGCTCTGAGAGGTTCGACAGCTTATAGATCGGCATTGTGATCTGTTTTGCCACCAGATATATGACCAGAGCACCGATCAATACAGCGATCATTCCCACATAGAGCAGAAACTGATTCGCGAGGCGGACACTCTCGCCGATACTTGACAGCGGTGCGCTCATGATAAAGGCAGTGCTGTTGTCGGAGAAGAATCCCCAGCTCTCCAGGTACATGCTCTCCCGCTGAGGATCGTATGTCTTCTGGATCTTATACTGGTCATTTTCCTCCAGAATCGTGTACTTGGCCTTTGTCCAGCCGAAAATATAGCGGTCAATGCGGTCTTTTAAAAACTTCGTATCACGGGATGTTGAATAGACCGTCGCATCCTCCGTGCTGTTGTCGATGATCAGGACAGAAACATTGGCGCTGTCGCTGAAATTCCGGATCAGGCGCTGCAAATTTCCTTCCGTGATATTTCCGTCAGCATCCCTTTCTCTCCTCATGGCGTCTTCGATGGAAATCCCGTAGTCCCTGTTCTCCTCGATCTGGGAGTCGATGGCCTCGTAGGCACTATTTAACGCCTGTACCTTCTTTGTTACATAGAAATCTTCCAGATACCACTTATTGACGCCCCAGATCACTGCGAGAATCACAGCAATCAGACCAATAAACGTGACCGTCAGTCTGGATCGTATCGATTTCATCATCCATCCACCTCGAGTTTATATCCCATGCCCCAGATGGTTTTAATATTGTCACCTTTCGGGCCAAGTTTGCTTCTCAGCTTCTTTACGTGGGTGTCTATAGTCCTCGCATCTCCGAAATAGTCGTAATTCCAGACATTATTCAGAATCTTTTCTCTTGAGAGGGCGATTCCTTTGTTTTCCATAAAATAGGTAAGAAGTTCAAATTCCTTGTTGCTGAGATCCACCGGCTTCCCATCCACAGTCACCTCGTGGGCATCCTTATCCACGCGGATTCCATCTGCCTCCAGAATCTCTCCCGTTGATGTACCGCTGCCACGGCGCAGGATCGCCTCAATTCTCGCCACAAGGATCTTCGGGCTGAACGGTTTTGTGATATACTCGTCAACGCCGAGTTCGAATCCAAGAAGCTCATCCCGCTCCTCGCTTCTCGCCGTCAGCATGATGATCGGAACCTGAGAATATCGTCGAATCGTCTTGCATGTCTCCCAACCGTCCATCTTCGGCATCATGACGTCTAAGATCACAAGACTGATATCTTTCTCCTTAAAGAAAATATCAATAGCCTGCTCGCCATCTCCCGCCTCTAAAACGCGGTATCCTTTAATCGTTAAAAAGTCTTTGACGAGCTTTCTCATTCTCTCCTCGTCGTCGACCATAAGTATTTTTACTGCATCCATTGTCTGTACCTCCATATATTTTACCTGATGCACTCCGATAAGAACAGAAGCGTATTCCAACACACTTGAGATATTAACCAGTCGATTCGGTGCTACCGGCATCATACATGTGTGCATAAAAATCCCACTTATCATCAGCTATATTTTAGCAGATAATAAGTGGGATTTCTATAAGTTCACGAACATTTCACAAAGGCAGTTTCATGAAGGCGGGAGAACTGTATTATTCTCCTTTTGAAGCCGTCACTCTGTCTCTAGGATTGAGTGCTACTCTGAAGATTATATAATCTTTTCCGTCTTTGTCTTTCCATGTTGTCACAAATATAGATGTTCCATCTGTTCCCTTATTTTTCTGATAATCAATTACACAATTGGAATAATTTCCTATGTAATAGCCATTAATCGTTTTACCGATTATTTCATGTTCTATAACTTCATCAAGTTTTCCTGTAAAACCATTATACGAAAATCTCTGTTTATTGAATTCCTGAAAATTTCTTCCCCCTGTATATATAACAGCAGTAATAGGCTGACTCGATTTTACATTTGTATTCACCTGTTCATTGATGTATTGTAACAGCGATGGAATCAGCTTTTCATCATCTGCTTGGAATACCGCTCCGCTTTCAAAGTTTTTCTTAGCTCTCTCCATATTTTTTTCATTACTTGTTTTTATTTCTTCTATTCGTTTAGATTCCTTATTTTCCCTTTTCTGCACCTTTTCCTCTATAGATCTATCTCCTTCTGGTATATCTTTATAATAGTAAGCTGACGACGTATCCTTATTTTTATAATATTTTTTTGTTGCATCCACTGCATACCATTTCCCATCTAATTTAACAATATTGAATGCATGCTCAATTTCAAATACATATTTTACATCAAGTCCACAAGCTTTTCCTAATGACATAAACGCATTTGCGAAACCTCCACAGACACATCGTCTATCTATAAACGCACCATAAGATGACTGATTATACGGTTCTTGCGCATCATATGTCACATTGTCAACAAGCCAATCGTAAATCTTTCGTGCCTTTTGATCCTCCGTCATTGAATTATTAATATTTTTACTTTTCCATTCTGAAATAAAAGCATTTACGCGTTCCTTTTGCTTAGCTCCCAACCAATAATTGTCAGTTCCGGTTTCATAATATCTTTTGTATTCCAAAATATGTTCAGCTGTAACAGAGTTCGCTTTCGGATACATAATACTTCCAATCGCCATGTTACTATAGCCTAAATTATCCAGACTAAATTCTATTCCGTTATATGTTTTAGGTTCCAGTGTCCCTGTTCCATCCACAGTATAAGTCGTATCCCCGGAATTTACATTCATCGTAACAACTTTTCCATCCTGTGTTCGTGCACCATTGGCATCCACCGTCTTCTTATCTGGTGTCTCCGTAGACACATACAGCCAGCCACTCTGGTCAAAGCAGTAATTCTCCGCAATTCCGTCCCCGTCTCCATCGATCCAGCGCCATCCATTTGTTGCGTAGGTGCCATTGTCCTCGTCATACCACCATTTACCGGCATTTGCTCCAGTTCCCTGTTTCCACTGTCCGGCATATGAGGAAAATGCCAGTCCCAGGCTCAGCAGTGTGGTCACTGCTGTTATTTTCAATACCTTTTTCATATTTCTCTCCCTTTGTTTCCAATATAGCAAATGGAAGCGTCCGCGCAGTTTTTCTGCACAGCGCTTCCATTATTCAGCGTCTCTTTATTATCTTTATTCTTCGTCCTTCTTCTCAACGATCGCGATATCGAGATCCTCAAGCTGCTTCGGATCTACCGGTGCCGGAGCTTCCATCATAAGACAGGACGCGTCTTTTACCTTCGGGAAAGCGATCACGTCACGGATGCTGTCTGCGCCTACCATGAGCATAACAACACGATCCAAGCCGTATGCAAGACCTGCGTGCGGCGGTACTCCGTACTTAAATGCGTCAAGCAGGAAGCCGAACTGCTCTCTTGCTCTCTCTTTTGTGAAGCCAAGAACTTCGAACATCTTCTCCTGGATATCATCCTGATGGATACGGACGGATCCGCCGCCGAGCTCCGTACCGTTTAATACGATATCGTAGGCTTTCGCGCGGACTGCGCCCGGATCAGTGTCGATAAGTGGGAGATCTTCCTCCATCGGCATTGTGAATGGGTGATGCATAGCGACGTAACGTCCCTCCTCCTCGGAGTACTCTAAGAGCGGGAACTCTGTTACCCAGAGGAACTTGAAATCGTCTTTCTTTAAGAGGTCTAACTGTCTTGCGATTTCAAGACGGAGATTTCCTAATACATCGAATACAACCTTGTTCTTATCTGCGGCAAAGAAGAGAAGGTCACCCGGCTTACCGTCCATCGCTTTTACAAGAGCATCCAGTTCTTCCTGCTTCATGAACTTTCCGAAGGAGCACTTATAGGAACCGTCCTCATGGATCGCAAGATATGCAAGCCCCTTTGCACCGAATCCCTTTGCGTACTCAACGAGAGCGTCGATCTTCTTTCTCGGCATACCGGCCTGTCCGTCTGCGTTGATACCACGGACAGATCCGCCGTTCTCAAGAGCGCTCTTGAATACAACGAACTCGCAGTCTTTTACAACATCAGATACGTTCTTTAATTCCATGCCAAAACGCATATCCGGCTTATCGGAACCGAAACGGTCCATAGCTTCGCGCCATGTCATACGGAGGATCGGAGTCTGGACGTCAAAGTTGCAGATCTCCTTGAAAAGTTTCTTTAAGAGTCTCTCGTTGACCTCGAGAACATCCTCAACATCCACGAAGGATAACTCCATATCGATCTGTGTGAACTCCGGCTGACGGTCTGCACGGAGGTCCTCGTCACGGTAGCATCTTGCGAGCTGGAAGTAACGGTCCATACCGGAACACATCAGCAGCTGTTTTAATAACTGCGGAGACTGCGGAAGAGCATAGAACTCGCCCGGATGCACACGGCTCGGTACAAGGTAGTCTCTTGCGCCTTCCGGTGTACTCTTGATAAGAGTCGGGGTCTCGATCTCGAGGAAACCTTCGTCCGCTAAGAACTGGCGGACCATCGTAGCCACACGGCTTCTTATCATGATGTTTCTCTGGAGATCCGGACGGCGGAGGTCAAGATAACGGTATTTTAATCGAAGGTCTTCCTTCGTCTTGCTGTTCTCCTCGATCGGGAACGGCGGTACCTCGGACTCGGAGAGGATTCTTAAGGATTTCGCTCTCATCTCGATGGTACCCGTCTTTAAGTTCGGGTTTGCTGCGCCGGAACGTTTTTCGATGGTTCCGACAACCGCTACTGTAAACTCACTTCTTAATTTTTCAGCTTTTGCGAAGCTCTCAGCGCCGCAGTCGCTCTCCTCAAAGATGATCTGGATGATTCCGGAACGGTCACGAAGGTCGGTGAAGATAATACCGCCTTTGTTTCTGCTCTTCTGGACCCATCCCATAAGTGTCATTTCCTGGCCTACGTTTGCCTCTGTGACTTCAGCACAGCGGCAGGAACGCTTTAAGCCTGCCATTGATTCTGCCATGATTTTCCTCCTGATACAGCTGGAATATTTAAAAACATACCCGCTGAATGTTATTGTAATTTCAAGTCGAACATCCGTGAGATTACTCACCACTTAAAAGAGGTGGGAGTCTTCTCGACTGAGATAAAGCTGTCCTTTTCCCGGTCTTAGTGCTTTAAGTCTTCCTTATAGAATTCCTTAAACTCACTGTAGCCTTCTTTTCCGAGCTGTTCCTTCTGGAACTTCTTATTTTTGTTCATCTGGGCTACAAGGACGATCTTTCCCTCCTTGCGGGCAGTCATCGCCTCTTTCATAATGGAAGCAAGCTTCTCGGAGCTCATTCCCTTTTCGAAGAGCCACGCTTCCTTCTCATTTCCGCCCGGAACTGTAAATCCGTTGTCTAAAAGGATCGTAACGATTCTCTCAAAGCCGATGGAGAAACCACAGGCCGGTGTATCCATTCCTGTGAACTTTCCGATCATCTTGTCATATCTTCCGCCGCCCGCTACGGAGCCGCCGAATCCTTCCATTGATACTTCAAAGATGGTTCCGGTGTAGTAGCCCATTCCACGGACTAAGGTCGGGTCGAACGCAAGTTTGAAGCTTCCGTCAGAAACATCGCCGACTGTCTCCATGATCTGCGCAAGATTCTCAGCTGCACCGTCCTCTAACACACCCGCAAGGATCTCTCCCATACGGCGGATACCTGAGGCATCGTTTGTTGCCTGCCCCATAAGCTCTAAGTATTTATCGGCCGTCTCCTCGGAGTAGCCATTTTCCATGAGCTCTGCCTTTACACCATCCGTACCGATCTTGTCCATTTTATCGACGGTGATGAATACCTTATCGATATCTTCCTCCGGGAATCCGCTGTATACGGCCATCGCACGGAGAAGCTTTCTGTCGTTGACGCGTACCTCGAAGCTGTTGTCCGGGCAGATCTTCTTTAACGCGGTCGTTGTCGCGAGGATCAGCTCGATCTCGGCCTGATTCGTTGCGTCACCGAGAATATCGATATCACACTGGACGAACTGTCTGAAACGTCCCTTCTGCGGACGGTCTGCACGCCATACGCTGCCTACCTGAAGTGCCTTAAACGGAGACGGAAGGTTTGCGGAGTTGTTGGAGTAATATCTGGATAACGGAAGTGTCAGATCATAGCGGAGTCCGCCGTCTGCCAGATCGTTCTCCGTCTCTGCTGTCTCGATATTTAATTTCTCGCCGCGCTTTAAGATCTTGAAGATCAGCTTCTCATTGTCGCCGCCCTGTTTGCTAAGGAGGTTCTCAATGTGCTCCACGCACGGAGTCTCGATCGCGGAAAATCCGAAGCCGCGGTAAGTCTCTTTGATTTGGTTCAGCACATAATCCCGGATCTGCATCTCTGCCGGGAGAATATCTTTCATGCCGGTGACCGGCTTTTTCTTTAATGCCATAAAGCTACCTCTGTTTCTCTCTTTATCGCGCAATTTCACGCCTACGTTCACCATAATACGCTGATTGCCTTAGGTTTTCAAGGGTTTTTTCTTTCCTTAATAAAAGTATTATATTTTTCGGACATGGATAAGTCAACTTATTTTGTGAGTTTTTCCCATCCCTCAGCGAAAAGATCGTTACTGTACACGGGTAGGAATTTTCTGAACTGAAAATTCCGTACAGTACAGTGGTGGTAGTGGATTTTGCCGATTTGGAATGCGAAGCATCGGCAAAATCAGTTACTGTTTGCGCAAGGCGTGAACA
>NZ_QWGI01000034.1:7894-28282 GCF_003435125.1 Clostridium sp. AM25-23AC
GCAAAATCAGTTACTGTTTGCGCAAGGCGTGAACAGTAACAAAAAGAGCGGCGTGATCAGCCGCCTGCACAGAAAAAGGACCTCCGCCAGGAAACGGAAGTCCTTTTTCCTTATATTATACGTCTTCCTACAGTCCGGTCCAGCCGATGCTCTGTAAGATCGTTAAAGATGCGAATGAGAGGATCACCTGACATCCGAGGAGCGGCATGAGCCACTTTGCGTATTTTGTCCAGTCTGTCTTTGCGATCGCGAGGGAACCCATCAGAGTACCTGCTGTCGGGAAGAGGCAGTTGGAGAAGCCGTCACCGAACTGGAATGCCTGTACAGCAACCTGTCTTGTGATACCTGCAAGATCAGCAACCGGAACCATAAGCGGCATAACTGCTACAGCCTGTCCGGAACCGGACGGAATGAAAAGGTTGATAACCAGGTTTGCAACGAACATGAAGTTCGCTCCGAGGATGGAACCCATTCCGGACATCGGGATGGACAGCCAGTAAACGATCGTATTTAAGATGTTTCCGCTTGCAAGGATCACAGAAATACCATTTGCGAAGCCGACAATGAACGCGGCGTTTACCATCTTGGAACAGCCACCGATAAATACCTTCGTTGTTCCGTTGATACCCATACCATTGAGAAGGCCAACAACAACCGCAAGGGTAAAGAATGTAGCTGCGATCTGATCATAGCTCCATTCATATTTTACAGAGCCAACCAGGATTGCCGCAACCGCTACGACAAGACCGATCAGGCTGATCAGGTGCTTCGTTGTTAAATGTGCTTCGATCGCCTTCGCTCCATCTTTTCCTGCGCCCATGCTGTCAGATGCACTCATGCCAGCTTCATAGTTTAAGCTCTTCTTCGGATCCGCCTTGATGGTTTTCATGTAACGGATCGTAAAGAAATAGCAGAGCGCGAAGTTGATGATGTTTAATACGACACGGACACTGAAACCGGAGAAGATCGGGAGCTCCGCGATCGGCTGTGCAGTACCGATAGTGGAGGCGTTCGCCCAACCTACGTTGAATCCGGAATAAGCGCCTATATATACAAGCAGGAAGCCTGTGAAGGAATCATACCCTAAGTTTGTTGCAAGGATGATTCCGATCGGGATCAGGGCAACGACCGCGTTTGCGAAAACGCCTGCTGCGCCGCCGATGGACATAAATGCCATTACTAAGAATACAAGTACGTTTACATTTAAGTTCTGCTTGGAAGCAAGTTTTCCGAACGCAGCGTGGATCGCTCCTGTCTTTTCAAGGATCTCAACGGCACCGCCGACAAACATGACCATGACCATTAACTTTGCGGCTTTGTAGAATCCCTGTACGACTGCCATGATAGTTGCCCACGGACCGACCGGGGAAGCTTCTACGGTGTGATAGGTACCTGCGATAACCTTGTTTAAGTTGTCCACTTTCTCTGTATCGAATTCACCTGCCGGAACGATCCAGGTCAGGATGGCGCAGACGATCATGAGCATGAATAACAGTGCACATGTACTTGGAATCTGCAGCTTTTTCTTGTTGTTTTCCATAAGTGTTCTCCTTTATCTTAAGAAATCTCTCGCGTACTGGATGATGACGGATGCGCCTGTGCGGATGCACTTCTCATCAAATACGTTTTTAGAGTTATGAAGACCGTGTCTGGAATTCGGATCCTCGTTATTTCCGGATCCTAAGCGGAACTGTGCGCCCGGTCCGAACTTCGGGAAGAGAACAGAAAAGTCCTCGGAACCCATTGACGGATTCTTCACGTAGGAAACATGGTCAGCACCGATGGTCTTTGCAGCGGCCTCAGCAACTGCCTCGATGATGGAATCGTCATTTACGAGCGGCGGAACTCCGATTTCCCATTCAACCTCCGCAGTTCCTCTCATGGACTCGGCGCAGCCTTTTACGACGCGGTCGATGGCAGCCATCATTTTTTTGCGGCAGTCCGGATCAAGGCTTCTCAGTGTTCCATGCATCTCCACATAATCCGGGATGATATTGTTTACTGTTCCGCCGTGGATGCTGCCGATGGTAAGGACGCCCGGATATACCGGATAGTTTTCACGGGAGATCACGGTCTGAAGCTGTGTGATCACATAACCGGCGATTACGACCGGATCGATGCAGTTTTCCGGATGAGCGCCATGTCCGCCCTTTCCTTTGATCTTGATATTAAAGAAATCATTGGACGCGTTTGCCGGTCCCTTTTTTAATCCGATGCTTCCGGCATCGATCTCCGGTGATACGTGGAGACCGATAAATGCGTCCGGTTTCGCAACCTGCGTGAAATTGCAGTCGACAAGCTCTCCGGCTCCCATATGCTCTTCTGCCGGCTGGAAGATCAGCATGACCGTTCCGGCAAGCTCCTCACGGATCTCTGATAATACCTTCGCGCAGTAGAGAAGCACGGTTGTGTGGATATCATGTCCGCAGGAATGGCAGGCACCATCATTCTCGGAGGCGAACGGAAGTCCTGTGAGTTCCTTCATCGGAAGTGCGTCGATGTCCTCGCGGATCGCAACGGTTTTTCCCGGTTTTCCGCCGCGGATAACGGCAACAACGCCGGTCTTCATCCCGATCTCGGCGATCTCCACACCGTATTCCGTCAGTTTTTCGCGGATGAACTCCGTTGTCTTATATTCCTTGTTGCTGAGCTCCGGGTGTCTATGAATATGTCTGCGAATGGCAATCATTTCATCTTCATACTTTGCTGTGAGACTCATTGTATCCATATTGAAGTACCCCTTTCCAATTTATTTATAAAATTTTAATATTTCTATTATAATACATTGTTCTTTAAAGTTCAACCACTTTAATTCGGTAGCACTACAAGAAAAAGATATATCTGTCATAAACATTTTATATTCTGAATCAGGAACGCCCTGTATAAGAGTCCCCGGATCAGGGAATCCTTCCGGAAAGCAGCGGTCTAAAACCACAACAAAACGATTGCAATTTATGCCAAAAAATTTTATAATGGTTGGTATATTTCAGGAGTGTCTGCTTTTGTCGAAAATACCGCGAAAACGGCGGATTTCTGCGGCGGGCATGACCGGATGGTACGCTAAAAGTGAAGGTGGGAGATATTATGGAAGAAAACAAACTGAAAACGATCGAAAGCGAGCTGGAAGCGCCTGCTGATTTCACAAGTCCTGATGTTCTTTACCGGGATCTTGTTGCCAGCATCAGAAAGTACCATCCGTCCGATGATCTGAGCATGATCGAGAAGGCATATCAGCTTGCGGATAATGCCCATAAAGACCAGAAGCGAAAATCCGGGGAACCGTACATTATCCATCCGCTCTGTGTGGCGATCATCCTCGCGGATCTCGAGATGGATAAAGAGACGATCGCAGCCGGACTTCTCCACGACGTGGTGGAAGATACCATATATACAGAGGAACAGCTCGCCGAGATCTTCGGAAAAGAGGTTGCCCTCTTAGTCGACGGTGTTACAAAGCTGACCCAGTTATCCTGGTCGGCGGATAAGGTGGAAATGCAGGCGGAGAACTTAAGAAAAATGTTCCTCGCCATGGCAAAAGATATCCGTGTCATTATCATCAAGCTTGCGGACCGTCTCCACAATATGCGGACGCTTCAGTACATGCGCCCTGAAAAACAGAAGGAGAAGGCGAGGGAGACCATCGAGATCTACTCTCCTCTCGCTGACAGGCTCGGTATTTCCAAGATCAAGATCGAACTGGACGATCTTGCGTTAAGATATCTGGAACCTAATGTATACAAAGAACTGGAAGAAAAGATCGCCCTGACAAGCGAAGCGCGCCAGAAATTCATCGATGACATTATCGCTGAGATCAAGACCCACATGGAGAACGCGGAGATCAGGTGCGAGGTCAACGGACGCGTCAAGCACTTCTTCAGCATTTATAAGAAGATGTTAAACCAGCACAAGACGCTGGACCAGATCTACGATATCTTTGCAGTCCGCATCATCGTGGACTCTGTAAAAGACTGTTACGCGGCTCTGGGTGTGATCCACGAGATGTACAAACCGATCCCCGGCCGTTTTAAAGATTATATCGCGATGCCGAAGCCGAATATGTATCAGTCCTTACATACGACACTGATCGGCACAAACGGCCAGCCCTTTGAGATCCAGATCCGTACCTTTGAGATGCACCGTACAGCAGAATATGGTATCGCCGCCCACTGGAAATATAAAGAGAGTGGCAGCGGACAGGTTGCTGCCGGTGATGAGGCGAAGAAGTTAAGCTGGCTGCGCCAGATCCTTGAGTGGCAGCAGGATATGTCCGACAACAAGGAATTCTTAAATGCCATCAAGAGCGACCTCGATATGTTCTCCGACAGCGTGTACTGTTTTACACCGACCGGAGACGTAAAGGCACTGCCAAGCGGCTCCACGCCGATCGACTTCGCTTACTCAATCCACACGGCTGTCGGAAACAAGATGGTGGGCGCGAGGGTCAACGGAAAGCTCGTAAATATTGACTATGTGATCCAGAACGGTGACCGGATCGAGATCATGACATCCCAGAATTCCAAGGGACCAAGCCGTGACTGGTTAAATATCATCAAGAGCAGCCAGGCGAGAAACAAGATCAACGCCTGGTTCAAGCAGGAGCGGAAGGCTGACAATATCTTAAAAGGCCGCGAAATGATCGACCGCTACTGTAAGGCAAAGGGGATCAACTTCTCCGATATCAATAAGCCGGAGTTTGTGGATAAAGTATTAAAGCGCTACGCCTTTCAGGACTGGGATTCCGTTCTGGCATCCGTCGGACACGGCGGATTAAAAGAGGGGCAGGTCATCAACAAGATGATCGAGGAGCGCACAAAGAAGCTGAAACGCGAAGTGACCGATGCGACGATCCTTGATGCCATCGGTGACAACAACAAACCTGCTGTGGTTCCGATCAAGGGCAGCAAATCAAAGAGCGGCATTACCGTAAAGGGAATCCATGACCTTGCGGTTCGTTTCTCCAAGTGCTGCAGCCCGGTTCCGGGCGACGAGATCGTTGGTTTCGTGACGAGAGGCCGCGGAATTACGATCCACAGAACGGACTGTATCAACGTCTTAAATCTCCCGGAGATTGAGAGAAGCCGCCTGATCGACGCGGAGTGGCAGGGCGTTGAGGAGGACAACAGTGCCGCGACCTACTCCACAGAGATCTCGATCTTCGCGAACAACCGGATCGGCATGTTCGTGGATATCTCCAAGATCTTCACAGAACGCGAGATCGATATCAAGGCCATGAGCTCCCGCGTGAATAAGCAGGGCAAGGCGACGATCACCATGAGCTTCGATATCCATGGAATCGAAGAATTAAACAACCTGATGGCAAAGCTGCGCCAGATCGACGGCGTGCTGGATATTGAGAGAACCACGGGCTGATAAAAATTTAGATAACTCTGCATTCAGGTGTGTGAAAGTGCGCCGTGAGTGCGGTGATAAAGGTCTGCCGGAGGTACTACGGACGGCAGGCCTTTTTATACACGAATGTTTGAAAACCACAGCAGAAAACTGTACCGGCATAAAAGCGAAGCACTTCTCTTTATGCTGTTGAAAATGGAGGAAAGTAAACTATGAGCGAGATCCGCATCAAGACTCTGGTAGTTGGCATGGTTGGAACCAACTGCTATCTGGTCTATGATCATGAGACAAAACGAGCTGCCGTTATCGATCCGGGCGATGGCGCCGGTCAGATCGCCAATATGGCGGTATCCCTGGGGTTAAAGCCGGAAGCGATCCTTCTGACCCACGGTCACTTCGACCATATCATGGCGGCAAAGGAACTGAAGGAGACCTGGAATGTACCGATCTACGCATGCGAAAAGGAGATCGATGTCCTGACGGATGGTCAAAAGAGTCTCGTGGCAGGCTATTTCAGAGAACCGTATACGATCACACCGGATGTCACCGTGAAGGAGGGTGACGAGCTTTCCATCGCCGGATTTACATGGAAAGTATTTGAAACACCAGGACACACCATCGGTTCCTGCTGTTACTATATCGAAAAAGAATCTGTTCTCTTCTCCGGAGATACCCTGTTTGCAGGCTCCTACGGCCGCACAGATTTCCCGACGGGAAGCGGACGCCAGATCGCCGAATCTGTAAGACGTCTGCTCTCCACACTGCCGGACGACACCATGGTCTATCCGGGGCATATGGACACGACTACCATCGGTTTTGAAAAGAAGTATAATCCTCTTTCGGGGGCAATGGGATGATTGGAATTTTATTGAACGATACTGCTTATGAGCAGGATATCCGGGAGCTTTTGATGGCGTTTTATCCGGGTGAGACTTTTGTCCATGAGAAACAGGACGACGTGGATTTTTATGTGGAGGGAACCTGCACACAGAACGCTGATGAGACGAAATTTGGCTTGAAGATCACGGATCCGGCGGGCACTGTCACAGATGAGACCGTATTTCCGATCGACTACGATGTGCGGTTAAACGCAAAGACAACGATCAAGAAAGAGCTTTACGGCATGTTAAAAAAGCGGACGGGAAAAGAACTCCCCTGGGGGACCCTGACCGGTATCCGCCCGACAAAGATCGCCATGACGAGACTTGATCAGGGTGAGGATGAGAAGAGCATCCGTTCCTTCATGCGGGACATGTACCTGACAAGCAAAGAGAAGATCGACTTAAGTGTGGAGGTCGCGAAACGGGAGCGGGAGCTCTTAAGCCATATCGACTATGAGACGGGATACAGCCTCTATGTGGGAATTCCGTTCTGTCCGACCACCTGCCTCTACTGTTCCTTCACCTCCTACCCGATCGGCGCGTGGGAGAAGAAGGTTCATCTCTATTTGAAGGCGCTGTTTAAAGAGCTGGATTATGTGGCGGAGAAGATGAAAGGCCGCACACTGGATACGATCTACTTTGGCGGCGGAACTCCGACATCCTTAAAGGCCGAGGAACTGGACGCCCTGCTCACAAAGATCGAGAATACCTTTGACCTCTCAAAGGTACAGGAATTCACTGTGGAAGCCGGACGTCCGGACAGCATCACCGAAGACAAGTTCAAAGTTCTCCGTGCCCACAATATCTCCAGGATCTCCATCAATCCGCAGACGATGAAGCAGGCAACTCTGGATCTGATCGGACGCCACCACACCGTGGATATGGTGAAGGAAAAATTCCGCATGGCAAGAGATCTTGGCTTTGACAATATCAATATGGACCTCATCATCGGACTTCCGGAGGAAGATATCGATGACGTCCGCAGCACCATGGAGCAGGTCAGAGAGCTTGCCCCGGACAGCGTGACGGTCCACTCTCTCGCCATCAAGCGTGCAGCGAGACTCAATATCTTCAAGGAGCGCTACGCGAACTTAAAGATCCAGAACACTCAGGAGATGATCGATCTCACCGCGAAGTACGCCCGCGAGATGGGTCTTGAGCCGTATTACCTGTACCGTCAGAAAAATATGGCCGGAAATTTCGAGAATGTCGGCTATGCGGCACCCGGAAAAGCATGTATCTACAATATCCTCATTATGGAGGAAAAGCAGACCATCGTGGCCTGCGGTGCCGGAACCACCACGAAAGTCACGTTCCCGGCGGAAAACCGTCTGGAACGCGCGGAGAATGTGAAGGATGTAGCTTCCTATATCGAGAGGATCGACGAGATGATCGATAGGAAAGAGAAGCTGTTGAGCAAGTTAGTCTAAATATGTCTGCTGCGCTGACCGCAGGATAGCGCAGATCAAACGCCAGATCTGGGCACGCGGCAACAAAATACGCTGTACATGGGGTTCATTCTCCTGTACAGCGTATTTTTAGATTCAACATTTTTTTAATTCTTATTTTGCAAAAGTTCTTTCTTTGTAACTTTTCTTGTAACTGTTCAGTAGGTCTGCGCACTTGCTGCGCTGACCGTAAGAAAACATAGGCTGGAAGGCAAAAATCCCATCAGCGAAGCTGATCTGGAATGGATTTTTGCACGTAACTATGAAGGTACTGAATAGTTACCTTTTCTTTTTACCAGGTCTTTCTCATGTATAAAAGTCCTGTGAGATCTGCCAGTATCCAGCCGATCGGGATCGCCATCCAGATTCCTGTCTCGCCGAGGGATGTGGCAGAGAGCACGTAGGCAAGTAACACACGGATTCCGAGGGAGATCACTGTAAGCACCACAGACATCTCCGCCCTCTTGATCGCCCTGTAATATCCGTAAAGCAGGAACAGGCAGCCGATTCCAAAATAGAACGCGCCCTCGATCCTGAGATAACGGACGCCGGAGGCGATAACCGCCGTCTCTGCGGAGCTCACGAAGATCTGCATGAGCGGTGCCGCGAAGGCAAAGACCAGCGCTGAGATCACAAGACTGAACACCGTGCTGATGGCAAAGGATTCCTTTGTGCCGCGGCGGATCCGTTCTTTATTTCCCGCGCCGTAGTTCTGGGCAACGAAGGTCGAATAGGCATTTCCAAAGTCCTGAACCGGCAGATACGCGAAGGTGTCGATCTTTACTGCCGCCGCGAAAGCCGCCATGGTGGTGGCGCCAAAGCTGTTTACAAGCCCCTGTACCATGAGGATTCCGAAGTTCATAACCGACTGCTGCAGGCAGGTCAGGGAGGAAAGTCCTGCGATCTCCTTTAAGATTCCTCCGTCAAAGCGAAGATCCTTTCTCTCCGGAAGAAGGCTTCTGCATCGGAAAAGAACATAGAGCAGGATACCGATCCCGGATACATACTGGGCAAAGATCGTCGCATAGGCCGCACCGGCGATTCCCCAATGGAAGACCGCCACAAATAAAAGATCCCACGCGATGTTTAAGATCGCGGATACCGCAAGAAACACCAGCGGAACCGTTGAGTTTCCCAGTGCCCTTAACAGGCAGGAGAAGAAATTATAGAGGGACGTGGCGAGCAGACCTGCGAAAATGATCAGCAGATACTCCCTCATACCGCCCCAGACCTCCTCAGGAACCCGTAAGAAGTTTAAGATCGGATCAATGAAAATATAGACAACCACATTCAAAACAAGCGTTACAGCGAGGATCAGGCCGCAGGCGTGGGCGATGGAGGACTTCAGTGCCCTCTCATCTCCTTTTCCCCTGTAAATGGAAAACAGTGCGCCGGAGCCCATGCTGAGTCCCAGAAAGATCGAGGTCAGGAATGTCATCAGCGTGTAGGAAGATCCCACCGCCGCCAGAGCATTTTTTCCAAGGACACGGCCGACGATCAAAGTGTCCGCGATGTTGTAAAACTGCTGCAAAATATTTCCTGCCATCATGGGTAGGGCAAATAAAAGAAGGGAGCGTGAGATGCTCCCTTTTGTAAGATCATGGTACATGGAAACCTCACTCCGTTATCGTTATGATTGGACGTCCGCGGCTCTGTTTCATGCGGCGGCACCAGCATTGTAATGATAACATGAGGGCACTGTATTTTCAACCACGATGTTTTGCATTCCAGATCGGCAAAATCCACTGCCACCACTGTATTGTACGGAATTTCCACTTATGAAAAAAACTGCAGGCGTTGTATGGTTTCAATTCCTGCAGGTTTCTCTATTTTTCATATCTGATCATCAGATCACGCCTGTCATTTTTAAGATGATCTGGGCAATGATCGTAGAACCGAGAAATGTTCCTGCGAACGTGAAGATCGCTACGACTACGATCGCAAAGCCCTGTTTCTTAAATGTATCCACATCTTTTCCGATGGAGATTCCGGCATATGCAAGGATCGGAGTGCAGAGCGGAAGAAGTCCGATCTTTCCAATCTGTTCGATCGCATAATCTGCGATCGGGCTGACACCCGGGATCGTGATCAGGATCGCGATAAATGAGATATAGGCGATTGCCGGGAGATTCTTCGGCGAAACCTTATTGATCAGCTCATAAATGATACAGCCCACCAGCGTGCATACAAGAAGAAGCACGAGCCCGGGCACTGCCTCAAGCGGGGTTACCGGGTTTCCAGCCTTTGATGTACTGATAAAATTGCCGATGGATGCGAAGATGCATACAAGGACAAGACATTTGATTCTTTTAAACCATACTGCTGCGTCCATATGGATCCCTCCTATTCTTCCCCGGCGGCTTTGACTTTCACCTTAGCGCCGATCGGGAGTCCGTCTTTATAATGCCTGTTGTTCTTTGTAAACAGCTTATACATGAATTCACACATTGGAAGTGCGATGAAAAGACTCATATAAAGGCCATCCACACTGCTCAGCATATTTGAGGTCGCCGCATAAGCAGTGATCTCCGCTTCCATATCCGGATATGCCTCAACGACTGCCGCAAGGCTGGCAGAAAGCATGGATGCGGAACCTGTTCCGCACGCCATTCCGAGCGCATACGGGTGGAAGATATTTAAGGAGCAGAGCAGGGAGACGAAGATACCATTGAACATGGTTCCGAATACAGTACCTGTGATATATCCACCCATAACACCGATTCCTTCATCCGAATCAAGACCATATTTATCAGCAACGACCGCAAGGGAGCTCTCTCTTGAAATAGAGAAGGAGGTTCCGATTGCCGCGCGTCCCATATGGAACACAAATATGGCGATCGGGAGCGCTAAAACTGCGGTTCCCAGATTTCCGAATTCCTGAAGGATCAGCGCCGGTCCGGCTTTGACAACCGCGCCGAGATTCGGTCCGATCGTGGATGCGATCTTTGCTGTCAGCATCATAACGCTGATTCCGATATAGGGTGATGCTTCTGTCATCATCTTCTGTGGAATTAATTTTACGATTCCAAGGATCGCTCCAAGGATCAGTACATACAGCATCGGAAACAGTGAGAAGGACAAAGGCCCGAAACTGAATTTTTTGGTGCCGATAAATTCGGCAATTACGGTGAGTACGAAAGCAAGTGCATGGATACGCCAATCTGCCATATGTTCTTTCATATTCAATCCTCCTTTTTTTGCTTTTAGCCTCTGCATGTTTCACTCTTTCCGGAATCGTGCGACCTGTCAGCATTTTTTGCGCAAAAAGCCCAGTCTCTTTTCCACAAACATTTGTCCGCAACGCAGAAACAATTTAAAATTGATTCTATCAGATTTTCACAAAAAATCAAGCATTTTTTGTAACAATATACGAAAAAAAAAGAGCCCGGCAGTCTTTCCCCTGTCCGGACTCTCTTTCCTTTATGATCCGTGTTATCCCGAAGCTATGCCCGGTCCGCACTATGATTCCTTTGTCATCATCACATTCATATACTGGTACGGGATCTCGATCCCCTCTTTGTCAAACGTGAGCTTGATCACCTCTGTGATGGACCACTTCGCTGTCCAGTAATCCTCACAGGTCGTCCAGCCTCTGGCGCTTAAAACAACACTGCTGTCTCCCAGCGCATCCACGACGACCTGAACCGGCTGATCCTTCATGATCCCCGGGTTCTCCTCGAAAATCTTTTTCAGGACATTCTTCGCCTTTAAAAGATCAGAAGAATATCCGATTCCCACATTAATGATCAGGCGGCGTTTTCCGGTCCTTGTGAGGTTTGTGAGCGGCGCGCTGGACACGGAGCTGTTCGGGATCGTGATGACCCGGTTATCCGTTGTCAGAAGCGTCGTGTATACAAGGCCGATGGACTCAACGGTTCCTTCACCGGAGCTCGTGCTGATATAATCGCCCACCTTAAACGGTTTCAGGAGCAGGATCAGGGTTCCGCCCGCGAAGTTCGAGAGCGTATTCTGCATCGCAAGGCTGAAGGCCAGAGTGACGGTACCGATGACTGCCACGAAGGAGGTCGTCTTGATCCCCAGCTGATCCGCCGCCATGAATACCATAACGCCGAAGAGAACTGCATGAAGCAGCATGTCCAGAAACTTTTTTAACGTGATCTCCACTCCGGCACGGTCCATAATCTGACCGGCTGCCCTGCGGGCGATCCTGATGATCCGCAGTCCCACAAATACGATGACCGCCGCCCAGAAGACTCTGGTTCCGTATTTGATGAGCGCCGCGGTGAGAATATCCAATGTATGTTCTTTCATGTCATTTCACCTGTTGCTTCCCGGATATTTCCGTCCTGTATTTCATTTCTGCGCTGACTGTCCAAATCAGCCAGGCACAAATTTCAGTGCCGGCTCTCCCTCGCCGTCTTTATGATCTGCCCAACCTTCTCGGAGATCACATCCAGCGGGCTCGCCGGCAGCTTTACCGATGGCTGCCGTGCCGGGCGCTTTCTCTTCTCCGCCGTTTTCTTTTTCTCCGGCCCTGCCTCTTCTTCATACGGGGTACAGGAGAATACCGCCACAGACATCGGGGCAAGATTGATGGCAATGGAGTTCTTTCTCGTATCCCACTCCTCTTTCTTCGACATCTTGACCCTCGGGTTTACCATGCCGCTGCCGCCAAACTGCTTTGCATCACTGTTTAAGATCTCCTTATACTTTCCGGCAAACGGAACGCCGAGACGGAACTTCTCATGCTCCACCGGAGCGAAATTGCAGACAAAGAGCAGAGTCTCTTCCGGCTTTTCCGTTTTTCTCTCAAATATAACGATATTTTCATCGTTATACGTGCAGTTGATCCACTCAAAACCCTCCGGCTCGTAGTCCATCCTGTAGAGCGCCGGCTGTGTGCGGTATAAGTGGTTCAGTGCTTTCACATAATCCTTCATCTGGCTGTGGATATCATATTTCAAGAGTCCCCACTCCAGGCTCGCCTTCTCGTTCCACTCATCCATCTGGCCGAAATCCTGTCCCATAAACAAAAGTTTCTTTCCCGGATGACCCATCATAAAGCCGTAGGCAGTGCGGAGGTTCGCGAACTTCTTCTCCTGGGTGTCCCCCGGCATCTTTCCTGCCAGGGAACCTTTTCCGTGGACCACCTCGTCGTGGGAAAATACCAGGACGAACTTCTCGCTGTAGGCATAGAGCATACTGAAGGTCAGCTCCCCGTAGTGGTCATGGCGGAAATACGGATCGCACTGCATGTAATCCAGGAAATCGTTCATCCAGCCCATATTCCACTTGAAGTCGAATCCAAGTCCGCCATCGTTCTCATCACCGGAGACCTTCGGCCAGGCCGTGGACTCTTCAGCGATCAGGACAGAACCTTTCGTGTCCCTCGCGTAGATGGAATTTAAATGCTTTAAGAATTCCACCGTCTCCAGATTCTCATTTCCGCCATAAATGTTTGCGACCCACTCCCCGGCATTCTTTCCATAGTCCAGATACAGCATGGATGCCACTGCGTCCATCCGAATTCCGTCTGCATGGAACTCCTTCGCCCAGTATAAGGCATTGGAGATCAGGAAGTTTGATACCTGTGGACGTCCGTAATTGTAGATCAGCGTTCCCCAGTGGGGATGGGATCCCTGGCGCGGATCCTGGTGCTCGTAGAGGCATGTCCCGTCAAAGGCTGCAAGGCCGTGGGCATCCCGCGGAAAATGGGCCGGAACCCAGTCCAGGATCACACCGATCCCTTCTTTGTGCATATGGTCCATAAACGCCTTGAAATCGTCCGGTGTTCCGAAACGGCTCGTCGGCGCGTAGTAGCCTGTAACCTGGTAACCCCAGGATTCATCCAACGGATGTTCCATCACAGGAAGCAGCTCCACATGGGTGTATCCCATCTCTTTCACATAGGCTGCCAGCTTCTCCGCGATCTCCCGGTAGTTGTAGAACTGGCTGCCGTTGATGTCCTCACCGTTCTCATTCTGTGCTACCGTTTTCTGCATCCAGGAACCAAGATGGACCTCATAGATGGACATCGGGGAATCCTTCAGGCGGTCTTTCGCCGCTGCCCGCTCTTTGATCCACTCATCATCGTTCCATTTGTAACCGGACATATCCCAGACAACAGATGCCGTATTCGGGCGGAGCTCCGCATAGTTTCCGTACGGATCCGCCTTCAGCATCGGAAGTCCCGCTTTTGTCTTGATCTCATATTTGTAGATCGCGCCGGGCTTCAGGTTCGGGATAAAGATCTCGTAGATCCCCGACGGACCTCGCTTTTTCATCTGGTGGCGTCTTCCGTCCCAGAAGTTGAAATCACCCACAACGCTGACGCGCATCGCATCCGGCGCCCACACCGCAAAGTGAACGCCCTCGATCCCGGCTTCCACCGCCGGATGTGCCCCGAATTTCTCATAGGAATCATAATAGATCCCCGCACTGAATTTCCGCACCTCTTCCTCGGTAAAGGCGGTGTGGAACTGGTAGCTGTAAGGGTCGATGATCTCCTCGTTGTCCCCGTCCGTGTAGGTGATACAGAAATGATACGGAACCAGCTCTCTCCTGTCATCTAAAAGTACCGCAAAGAAGCCGTTCTCGTCCGCCATCTCCATCGGGAACTGTTCTTCGCCGATCTTTACGGACACCTTCTCCGCGTTCGGCAGAAAAGCCTGGATCAGAAGACCTTCCTTTATCACATGTTCCC
This sequence comes from Clostridium sp. AM25-23AC, assembly GCF_003435125.1. Taxonomy (NCBI): domain Bacteria; kingdom Bacillati; phylum Bacillota; class Clostridia; order Eubacteriales; family Clostridiaceae; genus Clostridium; species Clostridium sp. AM25-23AC. The sequence continues at coordinate 22,237 of NZ_QWGI01000034.1, forward strand.
CTAAAAGCCGTCCCGGATCGCTCGCCTCGGAATAGACAAGTTCCTCGATTCCGGCCCAATCCATCAGATCATATAAGATTTTTTCCATTCAGCACTCCCCCTGCTGCATCCGCATGCCTTTCTCTTGGCACGCTCCGCAAAAAATGATCAGATCCATCAGCGGATGATAATCGCCCGCAATTTTCTTAACAGTATTTTAACATTTTCGCTTTGGTGATACAAGTATTATCACAAAGTCTGGAACATAAATCTGTGAAAATGGTTGCTGTTCTCTCCTGCACAAACTATAACTGAAAATGTTCTCTGCACAGCAAGCATTTTCCGGATCGCAATTCCGTATTTCAGGCTGCTGCCTTCTCGTTATTCGTATTTCGTCTACGGATTTCGCTGGATTTCCTAATGGAAATAAAAAACTTCCTTACCTTTTTCGAAATTCCCTTGCGAAACTTGACAATTTATCATAAACTCTTTATTGTATGCATACGGGCAATCGTATTTACTCTTACAGTATATCCTTCCCGTAAATATTAGTCAAACGAGGTTATGATCATTTATATGGAAAATAACGAAAAAGAAAAGAAAGAAAAAACAGGCTGGGTCGCAGAGCTCATCAGCTGGGTGCAGGTTCTCGTATCTGCCGCTGTGATCGCCTTCGTGCTCACCACTTTCGTCATTGCAAACAGTGAAATCCCAACAGGTTCCATGGAAAACACTATCATGGCAGGAAGCCGTGTCATCGGCTCCAGACTCCATTACAAATTCTCTGAACCGGAACGCGGCGATGTAGCAATCTTCGTTTTTGGCTGGCAGTGCCCACAGTGCGGTGCGATCATAGAGGGCGATAAGCAGGATACCTGCCCGGCCTGCGGTTCCGAAGTCGGAAAGCGCGGCCACACGATCTACTATGTGAAGCGCGTGATCGGTATGCCTGGCGACGTGATCGATATCGTGGACGATCAGGTCTATTTAAACGGATCTGACACACCGCTCGACGAACCGTACATCGCAGAGCCGATGAACCAGCATGAAACTTACCATTTTGAAGTTCCGGAAAACTGCTACTTCATGATGGGCGACAACCGCAACTACTCCCTGGATGCCCGCTACTGGCAGAACCACTACATTTCCAGAGACAAGATGGTTGCCAAGGTATTCTTCGAATACTTCCCGACACCAAAGGTAATCCACTAAGGTGGAATCCGGCATATATCATTTACTTACACACAGGAGACAGATTATGAAGAAGGTTGTAAAATTTGGCGGCAGCTCCCTCGCAAGTGCCCGTCAGTTTAAAAAAGTAAAGGCAATCATCGAAGCCGACAAGACCCGTTGCTATGTTGTTCCGTCGGCACCGGGAAAAAGAGACAGCAAAGACACAAAAGTGACCGACATGTTATACCAGTGCTACGACGCTGTATGCGCAGGCGAAAGCTATAAGCGCATCCTTGACCAGATCAAGAAGCGCTACACCGATATCATCGACGGTCTTGATTTAAACTTAAACCTTGATTTCGAATTTGCGAAAATTGAGGAGAACTTCTTAAAGAAAGCCGGACGCGACTACGCGGCTTCCAGAGGAGAATACTTGAACGGCATCATCGCCGCAAATTACCTCGGTTTCACCTTCGTGGACGCAGCCGATGTGATCCGCTTCGACGCTGAGGGAAATTTCCTCTCCGAGGAGACAAACGAGGAGATGCGTGAGCATCTCGCTTCCTTAAAGCAGGCAGTCATTCCTGGCTTCTACGGTGCTAAGCCGGACGGAACGATCCATACCTTCTCCCGCGGCGGTTCCGATATCACAGGTTCCATCGTAGCACGCGCGGTCCAGGCAGACCTCTATGAGAACTGGACTGACGTTTCCGGTTTCCTTGTAGCAGATCCGAGAATCGTCGAGAATCCAGCTCCGATCGAAACCATCACCTACACCGAGCTCCGTGAGCTCTCCTACATGGGTGCAAGTGTCCTTCATGAGGACGCAATCTTCCCGGTAAGAAAAGCCGGAATCCCGATCAATATCCGTAACACGAACCGTCCGGAAGATCCGGGTACCATGATCGTCGAGAATACCAGCAAGCGTCCGCACTACACTATCACAGGTGTTGCCGGAAAGAAGGGCTTCTGCGCTATGAACATCGACAAGGCAATGATGAACTCCGAGATTGGGTTTGGGAGAAAGGTTCTTGAGGTATTCGAGAAGAACGGCATCTCCTTCGAGCACATGCCGTCAGGAATCGACACCATGTCCGTTCTCGTTCACCAGGATGAGTTCCAGGAGAAAGAGCAGTCTGTTCTCTCCGGTATCCAGCGCTCCGTTCATCCTGATGTTGTCACATTAGAGTCCGACCTCGCTGTGATCGCAGTCGTAGGCCGCGGCATGAAGGCAATGCGCGGAACTGCCGCAAGAATCTTCGCGGCCCTCGCACACGCTAAGATCAACGTAAAGATGATCGACCAGGGATCCAGTGAACTGAACATCATCATCGGCGTTACAAATGATGATTTTGAGCCGGCGATCCGGGCAATCTACGATATCTTCGTAAAAACTGAATTATAATCCATAAATGAGTTTTCCCCCACATAGGCGGTTTGTTAATCACCTGTGCGGGGGCTTTTTTATTCAAGTCCCTTTGATCCTTTTTCATCTGCGCCTGTCTCTGTGCCTCCAGGCCTCTTCTGTTCCATTCAGCAATCCCATCTAAGCCTTATCGCTCGATGCTAAGGGAAACGCGACTTCGTATTCCACATACTGCATATTCCGCAAGAACTGCGCATCCGTTCCAGAGGAACGGAGCGCCATTCCGCTTCAAACTGAGCAAAACTCAGCAGGTCGATTAATTACTATTGGTTATTCTGCGATCCCTGCCAGGAAATTCAAGGCGATATGCCTTAGATGTCATTCGACTTAAGCAGGCATCTGCGTAGGTGGAATCCCCAAAAAGCTGATACCATCCGGATACTGGAATCTGTGAGATAATAATAGTTGCCTTGCGGCAGTCTCTGGACTCGATGATTTCAAATAAATCGCGGCATTTCTCGATGTCCAGATCCATTAAGCCGAAATCATCTATCACCATGAGATCATAAGCTGCCATTTCATTCGAATACTCAAAGTAAGTACCTTCCTGCCTGGCATGATCTGATTCCTTTAAGAGTGTGTTCGCACGTATGTATTTAACAGTACGGTTCTGATGCATTGCTGTGATACATAAAGCGCAGGCGATGTGCGTTTTCCCAGCACCGGTCCCTCCGGTCATCAGCAGGTTATTCGGCTCATCGATCCAATCACACTTGGCCAGAAGTTCTATGACGTGTGTATTCAGCTGACGTTCTGGATCATAGATTGAACTGTCAAGATCAGCTGCAGGATATTTCAGGGTCGCTTTCTTCATGAGGCGTTTAAACTTTTTACTCTCACGCTGATCCCACTCCTGATTTACAATAGCAGCAAAGCGGACTTCAAATGGTTCGAGACCTGTGTTTGGTTCCAGCAGCTGCTTTTCAAATGCTTCAGCCATACCGGACATGCGAAGTTTATACAGCCGATCCATGAGTATGTTCTGTTCCTTTGTGAGTTTATCGTTATAAAGATAGTCTTTTAATCTGTATGCCATAGTACGTCACCCTTACTTATAGTAGTCCTTTCCTCTGATATTTTCATGATTGGGCAGTGTTCCTGGTGAATGCTCGGGGAGTTCCTTCACATCCATCTTTTTCAGCATCTGCTTGAAGGTAAAATACTTACAGGAATTGATCTCTATACATTTACGGGCAACTTCTTCAGCAGCACCTTTCGGGATTGTTTTTACTTTATGCAGGATACCTACACAGGCACTATAGGACTGCTCTTCATGTTTTGATGATTTAAGGAGTCTGTCAATCAGTTCTGACATCGCAGGACCAATGGCAGAAGCCCAGCGGCGGTAATAATTACCATCCTTTGAATTGACTTCTTTGTAATAAAGGTGTTCTGGCGGCATATGTTCATCTACCGTGATATACAGCGGAAACTCTCTATAAGACCGCTTATGTGTACAGATCAGCCGATTATACTAATCACAGATTCTGATCTCTGAAGCTGTTGCCTTCAGGATTGCAGGCTTGCCACAGTAAGAGTACAATACGGAGTAGTAGTGGCCGTCATACTCGATGTGGTAGTTGTTGGGAACTTTTAGGACCGCTTTATAGTCGCAAGCCGTGTAACATCCGCCTGGCAGTGGTTTCATACATGGTTTGTCATACTTTTCGAAAGCATCCTGTCTTGAGAAATCCTTGCCTTGAAAAGATCGTTTATTGAGGACTGCTACTATTTTTTTGATTTCAGCATTCAGGTCTTCAAATGATACATATATCTTTTCTTTCAGTTTCTCAACCAGGTGTATTTCAAGATAACGTACATGATTTTCAACTGTAGGCTTGCCTTTCGGCTTTCTAGCGGGTGGTGGAAGAACTATAGTTTCATAGAAATCTTCCAGCTCTGCAAATGTAGACTGCAGGATAAGTTCATCCTTTGTGTGCTTGGTTACAGCAGTTCGCAGGTTATCGGGCACAAAGTATTTCGTAACAGCACCATAAAATGAAACAGCATGGGCACAGCCTTCTATAAAACATGGGAGCTTCTCATTTGGAAAAGCTTCTGCATAGATCAGACTGCTGACTCCAAGAGTGGTCGCAAAGATATGGACTTTTTTGATCTCGCCCGTTTCGGTATCTGTTAACAGTTCCGGCTGATCACCGACCCAATCGATATACATCTTTTCACCCGGGATTCGGTTTACGGCCATTGATACCTTCTGTCCACCATAGTTTTCTGCTATGAATCGGTTGAAGTATTCGTAAAACTGTGACTTCTCATAACCATCAGGATTCTTTTCTTTATAATCCAGCCAACAGAACGAAATGTTCATGCGGCTCCCTGGTGCATGGATTCTGTCATAGTAATACTGGAAATCTGGAAGTGGGACATCTTTCCTCTGTAGATTTTTCTGCGGATAGAAAAGGTTCTCGACTTCCTTAGGTGCCATCATTCGGAGTTCCTCGATTGGGATTCCGTTGTCATGGTATCGGCTCATGATCAGATTTAATGTACCTGAGCCAATCTTGTAACGGTCCATAACGGACCTGGTCTGGCATCCATTCAAACGCATCTGGATGGAGCCGATAATCGTGTTGTAGTCTTGCATAGTTATGCCTCCTTTCGCAATCATTTGATGACTACGAAAGAACTATAACACGTTGAAAACTTATTGATCAGCTGAAGCGGAAACGCGTTCAGTTACATCCGGAAAGACTGATCAGCTCTTAGCGGAATGCGTAGTCAGATGAGCCGGAATTTGCAGTAAGGACAACCCTCTCACAGATGCCATCATGGATCGAATTTCATTCGATTCATACAAGATTCCGATTATGAGTCTTGACCCAGAAAAGGATATTTCCATGAGGGAGGTTTATGGACTGGATCCATCTCAGGCACAATAACATACAGGCGGCTTCGCCGCACATAGCAATAACCTAAAGCGGTTTCCGCCTATCCGGACAGGTGGTTTCCATTTTTCCGGACAGACGGCTTCGCCGCAACGGAATATTCAGGAAAAGGTACAAGATTTCCTGAGTACACTGCTCCTGGCAATTTGATTCACTTAACTGCAATGACTCCGGCAAAACCATCTGAAACAGTCAGACCAACTTATAACGAAGATCATTATGACTGTACAGGTGCACCTGTTGCATTAACTTTTGAATATTGATTGGTAAATGATTTCCTTTCGGAATGGTGTGAAATGAAAACGAAATTAAATAACGGAGAGATTTCTCCAAATGAATATTTTGAGTAGAAAATAACATGGCCTCATGCGTGAAACATAATGCCATCCGATGTGCACCATCTCGATTCCACTTCGATTCATCTCGATGTAGGGCGTTCGCCCTATAGGAATAGAAATCTGCTGTCTGTGGAATGCAAGCATTCCAAGCCATCAATTTTCTATTCCTGCACAGCTCACTTTAGTGCATTTTACGGAGCTCAGCGGTCACCATTCTGTTTTAG
>NZ_QWGI01000035.1:0-1627 GCF_003435125.1 Clostridium sp. AM25-23AC
TTGGCAGCATTGACGATTGCGTCAACGCTCATTTTTGTAATATCGTTTCTGATAATCTGTAAGGGCATTGCTTATTTTTCCCCTTTCTGCTGCCTCGTTAAACATGCTTCTTTTTCAATTCACGAATCAACATCTCAACCTGTGCTCCTGTAAGGAACGGTGTTTTGATTGTCGATGCCCAATAGAAATTCCGCTTCAAAATTGTTTTAATCTCATTCGGAGAAAGAGCAGGCAATGCTTTAACATCTCCATTGAAATTTTCCGGCACAATCATTCTGACACTATGATATTTTTCATCACCCACTTCCGTTGGTGTGTCTGTAACTATCTGTCCAACTGCAATAATTCCTCTTCCTTTGGAATAAAAAAGAGCATAGTCATCTTTGCGAAAGCTGTCGATATACCGTTTGGCATCTCCATATGCCGCTATTTTGTTTCCGAGAATCATCTCGGATTCATTTGTATCTGAATACGAGATATTCGTATCAAACATGATTCCTTTACACGCAGAAAACTTCAAACGATTATTTTCTATTTCTGTCAGAAACTTCACCCAGTATAAAACATTCTCCGGAATGATATGAGACTTATCCGGATTGATCGCAAATTCATAGATAACCGCTGGATCTGCTACTTTCACATTTGAATATTTCTGTGCATTCTGAACGTTTCCTTCTGTTGTAAGCAAATACACTTCACCATTCAGGCTGGAATAGTCATCTGTATTGAGATCAACATCACCCTTCTTTACCTGAATGTAAATATGCTTTCGGTTCAGGTCATTTGGATCAACCAATACGCACTCATACTTTGGCGTAGCAATTTTATTTATCGATGGAATGCAAACGTAGCCTTTCGTATCATACAGCCACAGCGCAAGTAAATCCTCAACATCTTCCGGCTGAAGCAGGCTGTAAAAATGCTTTTCACATAATGAGAGGGCTGGATCGGGATAATTGAATAGATCCAGTGCTGAATCGTGGACACGGTTATACAACATCTGACTGTATTCTTCCACTCCATTTTTCTTAATTCTCTGGATGGTTGAACCCATAATAAATGATGTTGCCACAGCACCAGGAACGGATTCTTCATCTGCCTTATCTGTAGCTGGATACCAGTCTATATTGGTCAACTGATTCGCTGCATCCATCTGTACTGCATCTTCGCGAAACACCCAGGTACTGTTCGCCTTAACTCTCGCAATATAGTATTTCCCTTCATTTTTTGAGCGCATCCATAGGAGGTCTCCTTCTTTCACATCCTCTACCATGCGGCATACACTGTCGAATGATTTATACTGAGTTCTTGCCAGATTACAGTAATCCAAAAACGTATGTATCCCAGAACGTTCTGCCTGGGTTAATTCACGAAGACTCCATCCTATTGCTGCGACATGATTTTTCAAGCAATAGTCGGCAACATTTGTGCCTCCTGTATTCACCTGTAATCTCCATACTGCCATCTTGTCTTCCTCTTTCTTTTTGCATTTAGAACTTTCTCATCATTCGCTTCGATATTATTATATATCTTCCACACATAGAGTGACAGATGCAATGTACATTATTTTGCACATTTCCGATTTGGTCTTGCGGTATTCTGCATAGGAGCTTTTCTTTCGTTCCAG
>NZ_QWGI01000035.1:1637-26705 GCF_003435125.1 Clostridium sp. AM25-23AC
TTCTGCATAGGAGCTTTTCTTTCGTTCCAGGAGCATCGCATACTCTGCGTTCAGCTCGCTGATGCGTGGAAGCTTTTTGTCAGAGCCGTTCTCTTTCTTATAAGCATCGAACGCCTTTTTCGCTGCGCTGTTGAAAAATGCCATAAATGTGTACCGCGGCAAAGGAAGGCTACCATTGCACAATTGCCTTTGTGATTCAGATGAATGGAATTCATCGGGTGTTTCCAAATGAGGCGAAACAGCCAGAGTTTAAGGAGGCACTTGTGCAAGCTGCGAAGGCAGGTGTTCAGATTGTCTGTTACAGTTGTCATGTTGAAGCCGAAAGCATAAAGATCACAGCAGTAACCGGATGTATGTAACCATTACGGCCAATACCGGGAGAGATAAGGAACCTGAAAAAATAAACAAAATCAGGAAAATGTTTTCATAGTATGAAATCATAAGCCAGAGCATCAGAACACTCAAAAACAGTATTGCAAAAGCAAGGACAGCGAGCAGGATAATCCCTCCCCATAACTGTTTTCTGGTTGGAAGAATGATCTGAGAGGTAACTCGAGTATATATTGATGTAATCATATTTCGTGTAAAACTTTTTTCATATGAATTCTCCAATCTCTATGTCTGGTTTTTATTTCTTTAATTCTTCCCAGTCCGGACCAAGCTGCAGGCTGCCGTCCGCACTGGCTACAAAGGTATTTCCATAGCACTTACCTACAGTGAGGAGGGTGAGGCTCATAATGAATGGCAGATTACCGATGCAGCTACCATCGATGCCTGTATGAAGGCTCTGAAGCAGCTTGTCGTCGGGGAGGAGACAGAGCTTCGCACCATGGACGCCGGAGAGACTCTTGCTTTCCAAATGGCGGACGGAAATGTCTGGACGCTGGATTTTGAAGCCGGAAACCTGTTGAGAAATAACACTTGTTATGAGACAGAGGGCTGGAAGAATGTTCAGAATGTGATACGGGATGATCTTACGGAGGAGGGTCTGCGATGAGATTACGAGATGGAAAGAAGGCAGGGACATTACTGCTTGCGGTGCTTTTACTGACCGGCTGTGGCGGAGCAGCAGATACAGCATCAAATGTGGGAACGGATGCCGCAGTGGATACTGTAACGACTGCTGCCGCAGACACTGCGGCAGGAACATGGGAGCTTGTGAGCATGACCTATAACGGTATGACTGTCGGCAAGGAGGATCTGGAAGAGATGGGAACTGCCATGACTCTGGATCTCCTGGAGGACAGTACCGGAACCATGGATTATGACGGGACGGTCTATGATCTGACCTGGGATGATAGCAGTATTACCATGGAGGATGTGGCAGATTTCTATACGCTGGAGGATGGTGTGCTGATGCTGGCAAATGCCGATACAGAGATGGTATTTGAACGGCCAGGAAGCGTAGCAGCTGTGACTGCACCGGATGAAGAAGAGGGTGAGCAAACAGCCTCCAACACAGCAGCATCGGTAGAGGACAGCTGGACAGTCGTTCCGCTGGCGTCTGCTCAGGAGCTGGTGCCTTATAGCTGTACAGAATTCAGTATGAATATTCCGGAAGGCTGGAGCGTGAAATCTTCTGCCATGTACACCGGTATGTTTCATGCAATTCATGTTTTTGATCCGGAGAATCCGGTAAATCAGATTTTCTTTATGCTAAAAATGGAACCATTATTTTCAGATGAAAATTCCCGGGCGATGATGGCGCTTTCCAGTGATTTGTTTGGAAAATGTCCCATTCTTACGAATGTATCGACACAGGGAGTCTTTGAAATATTCCCACAGTTTGCAGACGCAATGAATGCAACTGCTGACTATGCGGATATTCAGACACCGTACATTGCAGATTTTTCTGTGACAGAGAGCTTTGAAAGTACTCAGGGAATGAGCAGCGTTGCTATTTCCCCCTCCATTCTTCGGGCGGATTTTACACAGAATGGCACAACGGGAGAAGGAATGTTCACGGCGGATGTGGTTCCCTTTGCCATGGGCACGGGAATGGGATATTATTCTGTCTATAATCTGACAGTCCTCAGTGCAGAAAAGGGAAGCTTTCAGGACTGGCAGCCTACTTTGAATAAAGTTCTCAGCAGTCTTAATTATACGCCGGAGTTCCAGAGCTTTGCCATGTCCCAGAGCAATCAGGCAGCCTCTACCTCCCAGTCTCTCAGCCAGTCAGCCAGTGAGATGTCCGACAGCATCATGTCTTCCTGGGAAAACCGGAACCGGAGCCAGGATATTATGAGCCAGAAGCAGAGTGACGCTACCCTGGGTTACGAGCGCATCGTGGACACTGAAACTGGAAATATTTACAAAATTGACAACGGTTTCACCGATTGGTATGACGGCTCCCGTTACAAGTCCATCACTGATGATCAGTATACGGATTCGGTGGAAGCAGTGATTCACTGGAAGTAGAGTCATTGATTTTTTAAGGCATTTGCGGTATCATGGCATGGTATAGTTTGGGATAAATAAAAAGGGTAGAGAGGGATTAAGAAATGGAAAAAAGAAACGCAAAAGCCTTATTGCCTATCGCGGTGTTTGTGGTTTTATATCTGGGACTGGGGATTCTGTTTGAATATGGCCTGAATATCGAGATGGGATTTTACAAAATTCCTGTTGTGATTATATTTTTGCTTGCACTGCTTGTTGCATGTCTGCAAAACCGGAAATTAAGCCTGAATGATAAACTGAAAATAATGGGAGTTGGAATCAGCGATCCGAACATTATTACCATGATCATTATATTTATGCTGGCTGGAATTTTTGTGGGTGTTGTTGGAAGAACATCAGCAAACAGTGTGGCATATTTTATTCTGTCACTGATACCGCCTCAGTTCGCGGTTGTGGTGCTTTTTGTAGTAAGTTGTTTTGTATCACTTGCAATGGGGACTTCCGTAGGAACCATTACTTTAATTACCCCGATTGGAATAGCCGTGTCGCGAGCATCGGGGTTTGACCTGCCGCTTTGTATTGCGACAGTCATGGGTGGTGCAATGTTTGGGGATAATCTGTCCTTTATCTCTGATACGACAATTGCCGCGTGTAATGGACAGGGTTGTAAGATGACAGATAAATTTAAGGAAAATTTCTTCATTGCACTTCCGGCAGCAATTGTCAGTCTGGTGATTATTTACAATCTGTCTGTGAAAAATTACAGTGGCGGAGTTGTGCAGGAAGAATATCATCTGATACAGGCCATTCCTTATATACTGGTACTGGCGGGAGGCATTCTTGGCTTAAATGTGTTCCTAGTACTGATTACAGGAATCATAAGTGGCTCCATCATCATGATTGCGACAGGGATGATCGTGCCGACGGATTTGCTTGGAAATATGGGAGACGGGGCAGCAGGCATGTTTGAAACCAGCATGGTTGCCATTCTGGTAGCGTCTATCTGTGCACTGATCAAAGAATATGGTGGATTTGCTGCTCTGCTATATTGGATAAAAAAAGTGTTTAAAGGGAGAAAAGGCGGACTCCTTGGCATGGGTCTGTTGGTAGGTCTGATGGATATTGCAACGGCGAATAATACAGTCGCAATTGTTATGGCAAATCCAATTGCAAAAGAAATGTCAGGAAACTACGGAATCAGCAATAAGAAAGCAGCATCTATTCTGGATACATTTTCCTGTATCTTTCAGGGAATTCTTCCTTATGGAGCACAGATGCTGGTTGCCATCTCAGCGGCTTCCGGCCTGGGTGAGACAGTCAGTGCATTTGATATTCTGCCAAGGTTGTTTTACCCGTATATGTTGTTCATCAGTTCCCTTGTCTTTATTTCTTTTGAAAAAAATGCATAACTGGAAAAACAGATAGAAAAAGAAGGCGAAAGCAATGTTCGGAGAATGTCATGCCCATGTAATCATGGACGGAATCAATTATAAAGCAGCAGTGGCACTTCATAAAGATGGTGTCTGCGAGGCAGCAGTCCGCGCCCATCTTAAGGAATGGAAAGACGCTAGAATAACCTTTGTGCGGGATTGAAATGGAGTTAGCAAAGGTCTCCTCCGATGCGCAAGGTTCAAAAAAGACAGCTGGAAATGAATCGAGCTGTCAAAATAATTGAGGAAATCCACCAACCCTCAAAGATTGCCGTCTTATCTTCGTTTTGGGAAAGCTGATAGTTGATGTCCTGAAACTGGATGGTCTTTGTGTAGTGGCTGTCCGATACGCGGCAGGCTCAGATGGAGGGTTGCTGGTATAGCTATAAGTAATAGAATTTGACGCTACATAGGAATTATGGCTTTCTGTATTACTCGCCCATGTAGATACTCCTTCTGCTTTCGTCTGTAACTTTGATTTTTTGATTTTTATTTGTCCCACTGCCTCCATTGTTACAGTATATTGAGGCTCATCATTGCTATTAATCCCATCATAGTAGTAATTAAAAGTTGCAACGACAGGATCATCAATTCGAGCCTATTTAGCATTGACTTCTTTTACAGAACCATCTGCAGAAATACTTACCGTCCATGTATCCAGCAATATCCGATCATTGTTCGCCATACGAATATCAGCTGTATTTTTGTCATAAACACGAATTGTAGCCGTTTCAGAAGTATCAGCGTCACTTGCGAAACTCGATACACAATTTGCGCCTACCAGCAGACACACGGACATCAATAAACTCACTGCTCTTCTTAATTTCATAACATCTTCCTCCTTTTCCTTGGCACACCCTTTTTATTTTTAAGTAACGTGAATATCCGAACAATTCGTGATAACACAAAAATAAGTATAATTATTTGTATAATTAATCCACCAATCAATTCTTTTGCAGACCATTTGTATGCGATAAAAACAGCGGTACTTCCGTTGGCTCCACCTATTATAGTGGGAAGAATAAACTGAGGATAAATGATAACTATTGCTGAATATATGATAAGTGCAGAAATACCAAAAGCAATTATGGAATAAATAGTTAATTTTAAAATGTTTCCTTTTTTAAACTGTACATATTCATGTTCATAATTTGCTTCCAATTCTTCAACCAATTCTTGAGGAGTACCAATAGATGTTAGAACGGAATTTAGCTCCTCTCCATCATCTATCCTGCCGTAAATCTCTGACAATAATTCCGTTGTTATGCGTTTTTTCATTTTATGAGGTAGGTGCAACCCCTTATTAATTTCCTTAATGTAGCGTTTTAATTCATTCTTCATACTCATTATCCTCTAACAAAAAATCTTGTACTTTTGTAGAAAGTAAATTCCAAAACACTATTAGTTCTTTGAGTTCATCTTTTCCTTTCTGCGTTATAGAATAATATTTTTTGACCCTCATTTTATCATGTGGAATTTCCCATTCACTTATTACTAAACCATCTTCTTCTAGCTTATATAGAATCGGATACAATGTTCCTTCTTTAACTTTAAAAAAGCCTTTACTTTTTTGGGACATTTCCACTAATAGTTCGTATCCATACTTTTTTTCTTGTTGTAATAATTTAAGTATGAGAATTTTTAATATCCCTTTTTTTATTTGCTTAACATCGCTTTCTGTCAATTTCTATCTCCATAATATTTAGTATATCTAAATATATACCATAATAAGGCATTTCTGTCAAGGTATATCACATCAAAAGTCATAAATAACTATTCAGATAAATTTTCTACACTTTTTAAAGAAATTTTTATGTTGAAGCATAAAAACTGCTTCCCTTAGATGAATGTGACAATGCCACAGAACCATTTAAATACAGTACTGTGGCATCACAAGAATAAATTTAAACCTTGAATTTTTTTGAATTCTCTAATACTTACTAAATTTATTGTTACATTAAGTTCTTTTTGATGACACCCCAGATACCAAGACCAGCGCCCAGAGCGATAACGAGAGTCTGAAGAACGGTAATTGCCTGTTCAAAAAATGCCATATAGTTTGTTAGCCGGAATCTGATTAAAAAATAGGTTTGTCATGTTTCATAGGCATACAAAAGCCGGAACAATCTGCCGCCCGGTTTCCGGGGGCATGATTCCGGCTGTCCTCCTTTTTCATTATTTTTCTTGCGATTGTCCGCTTTGTACGCCAATGGCCTCAACTGAGGCAGTTGCGGCAAATAGATACGATCACTCCTTTCTCAGCGGAACCGTATTACACGCCCTCCGTGTCTACTTCATATACATCGCAGACCTCATCAGGCTTGAGTTTTAGTCTGGCAGACAAAAATGCTTCAATATCAAAGGTATTTCGCTTGTCTGCATCAGCTATGTATTTGAAATTAGGGTGTCTGGTAATGTCATACTTGTCTGAAAGAAACGGACGCACACCGCGCAACTGCAAGATGCACTTGCCGCCATCCATAACTGCCAGCTCGTCCTGGCTCATCAGCTCTTTGCCACAATGTCAAGTGATGAATTCAAAAAAGACAAGCACTATCCAAAGAAAAACTTCTTTTATGGTATCTGCCTATTTTGTTTTCGATAGTTTTAGCTGTGATACATTTAATTTAGGGTGCAAAAAAGCAGGAGACCTTTTCGGATCTCCTGCTTAGTAGAGCTGTGAATATTTAATTGTGGTTGGGTTGCCAGTTATGCAAACTGGAATTTATATAATTATTCCTCTAACTTTCCCCATTTTATAGGCTTTCCCGCCTGTCCATTAGTGAAATGATATGTAGTTTCCCTTATTTTTGCCCTTATGAGATAATTACAAGGGAAATAAGGGAATTTCTTTAATCATTGCCTACCACTTTATCAAGAAGCCTAACCGATTTTCGTTTAGCATCTCTTGTGGAGTGAGCATAGACATTCATTGTGGTACTGACATCTGAGTGTCCTAACAATTCCTGCACATCTTTTGGGGCTGCTCCATTTGCTAAAAGGTTGCTTGTATAGGTGTGACGTAACTGGTGGAAATGAAAGCCTTCAAATCCCTCTAATGTTTTTGCCACCTTTCTGCAAACAGTTCCCAAAGTAGTTGGAAGTTCCAGACAACCATCCGGTCTTAAACAGACGAAAGAAATTTCTTTATAATCTGCCGGGACTTCCTCTGTTCTGTCTAAGCAATAATATTCGTAGTACACTCTGTTTTTCTCTTTGACCTCTTTGTAGTAGTTCGTGTGATAAAGTTCTCCGTACTGCATTCGATTTTTTAACTGCTCTTTCCGGGTATTACGGAAAATCTCTACCAGCGTATCTCCAAAATCAACAATCCTCACTTTTTTCCGCTTGGTTGGTCCGATGATATATTTGCGCTTTGAACCATCATATCGGATGCTGCGTCTTATGGTAAGGCATTGTTCTTCCAGATTTACGTCCTGCCATGCCAAACCGCAGGCTTCTCCAATACGGAGTCCGGCATAATAGGCTATCTGGATTGGAAGTATTGCGGCTGGGTTCTTTTTTTGAAGATACGCAAGCAGTCTTTCATAATCTTCTCGTGAAATTGGTTGGATATTTCCGTCCATGTCCTCATCCGAAAACAAATCAACTTCGTCCGTCTGATACCGCAGTTTAATATACTGCATGGGATTGAACGTAATATACTGCTTTGGAAATACTGCAAAACGGAAGGACTGCTGCATGACTGCGGAAAAAGAATGGATGTAATCTTTGCTATACCCCTTTCTCTCTTTTCCATCGGGATGAACTCCCCCGAAGGAAAGCAAATCGAAGAAGGATTGCAAATGTTCAGAGGTTACATTTTTCAGTTTCCGTTCTGCCAATGGGTGTTTCTTAATATTTCGGATTGTTCCGAGGTAATTCTCCACCGTACCATTGCTGAGCGTACCTGTTTTTAATTCCTCCTCTGCCCACACATCCAGAAGTTGTCCGACTGTGAGATTTTCCGCTTTGGCAACAAATTTCTTTTTCTCATAATCATCCATTGCCTGACGGAGCAGCTTTTCAGTTCCACTTTTGCTTTCTGTTCCAACGCATTCTTTCTGAACAAGATTGCCGCTTGCGTCCTCTACATAGAAGCGGTAGTACCATTTCTTTCCTTTTTTTCTTACAGATCCTTTTGCCATAATCGTATGTCTCCTTTCGATATTAGACAATCGGAACTGATGAAATGCTTCGTGCGTGTAAGTATATCATAACTCCGGTTGTCTTACTATACCGATTCGGAATCTTCGTATAAGACTTCTGATAAAAGATTTGCAAGCCTTTGTTCTGCTGTTTTTTGTTTCTTGGAATAGAGCCTTACAATGTCTGCCATCTCATTAAAAGCATTGATGGTAGGAGTGATTTCCCTTAAGAACATAATCTCATTATATTCATCATTCGATTCAAACCCTATTGTTTTGGCAATATCCGTCTGACCAGCATTTCCCTTGAAGTTTTTGCAGGCGAACTGGAAGGAATCCAAAAACAGACCATATTGTTTTAACATCAGCAGTAATAAATCTTTTGAAAAAGCATCTTCTTCTTTGGTAAGGGCAAGCGGTAACTGTTCCAGAATATCTCCCATCGCATCACGAATCTGTAATTCTCTCTTATCCGTAATGTCGGTTTCATATTCATCTGTTTCCCCTTTGAGCCATTCCACGGATACATGGAGTGCTTCCGAAAGACCTTCCAGCACCATTTTTTTCGTATTGTCAATCGAACCATTCTCATAACGCAGGATTGTAGAAGCGGTAACACCCATCTTTTCTGCGACATAAGGCTGTGTCAGATTCAATTCCAGACGGCGCTGTTTTATTCTGCTGCCTATCAGCTTGCGTAGTTCTTTATCTTTCATGCTGACTGCCTCCTTTTTCGGTATGTATGAATTATAGCATTGTTTTTCTGAAATTGCAATATGCAATATAAAAATTATTTTTAATATTTCGTAACGCTTGACAAAAAGATTTGGAAAGGATATACTTACATCACAAGAATTGCATAATGCAATTTATAAGGAGGTGATTATATGACGCAAAGAAAAATTGCATTATCCATCGAAGAAGCTGCTGATTATACGGGAATCGGCAGAAATACCTTAAGACAGCTTGTAGAATGGAAGAAACTTCCAGTATTAAAGGTTGGTCGCAAAGTCCTGATTAAAACCGATATTCTGGAAATGTTTATGGAAGCGAATGAAGGTCGTGATTTGAGGGATAGAGGAAATGTAAAAGCCGTAACAAGAACTGCGGCAAATTAAAAAGGCGGCTTCCAAAGAAACCGCCAAAGGTTCTATCAGACCGAAGCCATGATATACCTACACGCAAGAAGATTATACCATGTGCTTCTTCTGATACGCAACCGAGAACTTATGTTTGCAAAAGAAAGGGGAATGTAATCATGGCAAAATCAACAAAAAGTTATGAAGAACGAATGCTTGAAATGGAAAAGAAGGAACAGGAAAGCCTTGAAAAGGCGAAAAGATATGCAACACAGAAGAAAGAACTTCTGAAACGAAAGAAAGCCGAAGAAAGTAAAAAACGAACCCATAGGCTCTGTCAGATTGGCGGTGCAGTGGAATCCGTTCTTGGTGCACCTATTGAGGAGGAAGACATCCCAAAGCTGATTGGTTTTCTGAAAAGGCAGGAAGCCAATGGGAAGTTTTTCTCAAAGGCAATGCAGAAAGAAGCCAATACCGATATGGAGGAAGTGTAATGGCGGAGGGGATGAGTTTTTCATTCCCTTCATTGCTTTTTCATGAAGGGCGCACTTATGGACAACCAGAGGTCGTCCCAATAAGTTTGCCACAAGTGGCAACCGGTCTGCGCTCACGCTTGCCGGGCTCGTTCCGTCGGCGGGGCTTTCAGCCAGACCTGCTCATGCCGCAGGAGGCACTCTTCGCCAGAGGGGCGCATTCCATGCAGACTGCTATGCGCAGGGCACTCTTACGCAGAGGGCGTTCCGGCAATGCTGCTTTTTCTAAAATTGAAAGCAATGTTGCCGGAAATCTATGCCGGATGTGCAGAAAGGAGGAATCCAGACATGGCGATTTTTCATTACACAATCAAAATAGTCGGACGAAGTAAAGGAAAATCTGTTATCTCCGCTTCTGCATATCTCAATGGGGATGTGATGAAAAACGAAGAAACCGGGAGTATCAGTTATTACACTTCTAAAAAAGAAGTGGTCTACACCAGTCTGATGATGTGCGAAAACGCACCTTCTGAATGGCAGATAGTACCAGAGGAAAATATAAAACGCTTTCAAAAGTCTGTCCGATACAAAAGGTCAGAAGATAAAGAAGCTGCTATAAAAAAATTTAAAATCACATTTCAAAAACAGAGGTTATGGAATGAGGTATTGAAGATTGAAAAAAGTGCGGATGCCCAACTTGGCAGGTCATTTGAATTTGCCCTTCCAAAAGAATGGAGCAGACAAGAACAGATTCAATATACAGCCGACTATATCCAAAAAACATTTGTGGATAAAGGAATGTGCGCTGATTGGAGTATCCACGACAAAGGGGATGGCAATCCTCATGTCCATCTGCTTCTGACTATGCGCCCTTTTAACCCGGATCATTCTTGGGGAAAGAAAGAAGTCAAGGATTGGGAATTTGTCAGAGATAAAAACGGAAATATCGTGATTGATGAATCCCATCCGAACTGGTGGCAGGATAAGAAAAACCCTGACCGTCATGGAATCCGTATCCCTGTATTAGACGAAAACGGAATCCAGAAGATTGGTGCAAGAAACCGCTTGCAATGGAAACGGGTGCTGACCGATGCTACTGGATGGAACAATCCAAAAAACTGTGAACTATGGCGGAGTGAATGGGCAAAGGTATGTAATGAACATCTGCCTTTGCAGAATCAGGTCGATCACCGTTCTTATGAAAAACAGGGAAAACTCCAGATTCCTACCATCCATGAAGGCGCTGACGCAAGAAAGATTGAACAAAAGTTTCTTGCCGGGCAGGAAATAAAAGGTTCGTGGAAAGTAGCGGAAAATCAAATCATAAAACAACAAAACACGTTATTGCAAAAGATACTGGACACCTTTGGGAAAGTATCGGGTGCATTATCATTATGGAAGGAGCGATTAAATGACATTAGAAGAAAGCCGGGAAATTATACCCTTAATGGAATCCATGATTGGGCAAATCGAAGAACAGCAGACCTTAATGGCAGAAATGATTCTGGAAATGCAGAACCGGGACACCCAACTCTCTCTTATGCAGGAACAGAATCAGAAATTGCAAAAATTAAACAGCGAGTTATCCGGGCTGCTCAACATTTTGCCAAATACCGAGGAACTGCTTTCCAAGATGGAAGAACAGAAAACGAAGATAGAACTTTTGGAAAACGAAAATCAGCAATGGCAGAAATTGGCACAGAAGCTGAACAGCGAAAACAGTTTATTACTGAAACAGAACACCGAATTGCTGAACTGGAACAGCAGATAGAGAAAGGACGTGATATAGATGAACGAATCCAGAGAATTAAAGAACGCCGAACAGTTGGAAGAGCTTCTGCTCCTGACCGAGGAGATACAAGAAGAACTGGAACAGAAAGACCAGCTTATCGTGGAACTGAAGACGCAGCTCAACGAATCTCTGATCTTGAACGAGAAATTAAACAAAGAGAACAGAGCCGGGAATATTCAAGCATTAAAGAACGACTTGAAGCTGGCAGACAGAGCATTGCGGAACGAGAAAGAGAAGCTGCGAAGCGCAAACGTCATGATCGGGGAATATCAAAATAAAATACGCTGTTTAACACAACAACGGGATTATGCCCGGACACATCAGAAAATCGTAGAGATACCGGTAGAAAAGCCGGTACTCTATGAAAAATGTGAATCCTGTGACCGGACAGCCTATCAGAATGAAAAAGCGAAATACGGAACACAAAAAGAGCGACTTGCCGGACAGTATAAAGCAAAAACGGTAATGTTCCAAACAACCTTGTTCCTTCTTGCATGGTATTCGCTGACAACCACTCTTTTTCAGGCAGTACAGTCCGATGTGTTCCTTTCCGATTGTAAATCATTCTTCCATGATGCAGCGTCATTCCTACAAACTTTTATCGGTTGGACAATTGATGCCGGGCAATCTGTGGCACAGATTAGCACAAAAATTCCAAATCCTTTTATAGCCGGAATGGTATATTGGTTATTTCTGATATTGGTTGTCGGAATATGTGTGGCAGGGACAGGGATACTGGCGATACTGATAGAAATAAAGGTTATAGAATTATATAAGAAAAACTGTTGGGATGTTATTACTCTACTGATGATACTGACAAGTACTGCTGTCATCATTTATTTTGGAGAAGCAATTAAAAAAGCACTTTCCGTAAATCTTCTATTGCTTTTCGTACTTTCTCAGGGAGTATATCTTGGAATCAGATGTTATTTGAAAAATCGGTTAGGTACCAAGCAATATTGGTGAAAACATGCTAAAAAACGTATAATAGCAGGGGATAAAACATCGTCCCCTACTATTATATAAACAGCGAAGTTTTACCCATCTCTCTCTTTTGAAAGATTCGCTACTTGTGGAACCGAGATATAAGGTTTCGCCTGTGTTCTTTGGTGTATCACTACCACATTTCTCTGTACCGATGTAATCTTTCTGCATACGGAAGCAAGAGATACAATATTCCTTATTTTAAAACATAATTACAATTCCTGTTTGACAAGAACGATCATCATAGAAGGATTGTATTTGTCCCCACTCATAATAATATTCGACGCCTGTCATACTCTTTTTACTGGGAGTACCTAAGCATTTCCTTAAAAACCTATTATTTTCTTCTTGCAACTTTTCTAAGACTGTACCATTCATTGTCTCATATTTCGTAGAATACTTTTTGTCTGCTCGAACCAATTCAATCTTTTTTACTTTTCCATGTCTTCCATAGATTGTAACATAAAACTTCTTATAAAGCCATTTTAAAGGTTTCTTAGAAATCAATATTGTATAAGAATACTCTGTTTGAGCAATCTTAAAATCAATTTCTTTAAATAGGGAAATACTTCCTTTGGGAGTAATTTTATATCCCCCTATTTTTAACATATCTTCCTTTAGCTCATCCTTTATTTGGATAATCTCCATACTTACTATAAAAACAACATAGCCTTCACACACTACAACGGTAACTATTTTTGCCCATAGCACATCTGGAACAAACATGTTCCAAGCTATAACAGGAAGCAAAGCTACTCCTACCGCAGTCACCAGTAGAAGCACCCTCCAAATATAATTTTTCTTTCTTTTTCCTTCATTAGTTAAATTTTCATCATAATAAAGATGACCTGGGGCTTCGAATGAGTTTAATAGAAATTCCTTTAAAAATGACACCAGAACCGCTCCCCAAGAAGATTTCTTTTGTTCCTTCATATTACCCAATCTCCTCTGCTATATGATTATTTTTCATTCTATTTTTTACTTAACTTATACATTAGCAAGATTTTTAGTTATTCTTCTAACAATATTTTTATCCCCGCTTTTTCTGCTTTATGCGAAAAGTCAACAGCAAATCCCCATCCCATCTCTGCAAATTGCCATTTCTTCGTTTTTTTGTAATTTTATAGATTTCAACTGTAGACACTTTATTTAATTCAGGATATAACTTCTTAAGTGTAAGTATTTGTTTATTTCTGCTTATTTTTTCATTCCATATAATTGTTAATTTAACCTGTTTTCTTTCAAAAAAACCCACCTTACATAAATCTGCATAGCAGGCTTCTGGTATTGATATATCATTGTTTTTTAACATTTTTCTCCTTTATTTAATTTTATAAAAAACTTCTAAGCCCTATTAAAAGAAATATGAAGCCTATTAGAGGAACAGGTATCATACAAATGAGAAACACATTAAATTTTTTCCTTGCTTCATCAGTATTTTCTTCTTTTGTTACTTTTGCTTTTTTCATAACTATAAAAGGGAATATCAGTAATAATAATCCTCCAACTACTGCTAACAATATTTTCATCTTATATATTCCTTCCTTATCTTTAAATAAATATTAATCATGTATCGTACTATATTCCAATCCTAATGCACTTTTTCTTCTACAAATTCTTTTACTATCGCCTATTGATGTATTTTCATATTCACTGTTTGAAACAGTATATATTTCTCTTTTACCATTACAACTTACATATAACTCTCTATCTCTAGTTTTACCACTGCTAATCTTTTTGTCTGTTACAATTGCAATTTCATGAGTTGCCCCATCAAATGTAAATAAAAAATTTATTGGGAAGCTAATTGTAAATGCGATTATAAAAGCAGCAAATACAACTGAAAGTTTACGTCCAAATTTCTGTGGTACATCTGTTTTTAAAGATTTAATAATAAATGGCAGTGCAAGTAAAGCAGTAATAATTGCCGTAATCTTCATATAGTTTCCAAATTCATAATTAAAGAGTTTACTCGTATTCAGGGATAAAAGCATTGCTATTGCTGCACCCATAAATGGTAATTGATACGCCAGTTCTTGTCCTTTTTTTGTGGTGACTTCTATAAATATATATGGATAATATTTTATATACACTGCATATGTAATCATCAAAACCATTATAAATATAACTAACATTGTTTTGCCACCAATAAAAAATGCTACCGCATCAGCAATTATTAGAATCCAACCTAAAGCTTTTAAAAATTGCTTTGTTTTTTTACGCTTTTCTTTTTCTATTGTTTTTGACATATTTTTGATAGTTGTATTCTCATTACATATAGATTTATAGAAATTCTTTTCTATCCAGTTTAAAGCAGGTACATACTTTGATACATCTTTGTTCTGTTCAACTAACTCACCAAAATCCACAAGATCTATTTCATGTTTTATAAGTGTATCATATAAAATATCATAATTTACATACACTTGCTCCAGAGTAACAAGTCTATTGTACATCTTATCAATTAATATGACATCTGTTCTACCATTTAATGGAATCATTAAAATACAACGAATATCATTATATTTTATATGCTGAGTTTTCTTAACCAGATAGCTAAATACAATTTCATCTTCATTTACTACAATTATTTGTTTCTTGTATGCCAAAATTAAAGCAATACCTAAAAATACAAAAGGCATAAAACATATCGCACCCCCCATATTTCCTGTAACAAATGTTACCAGTACGATTATTAAAAAAAGAACTGTTGTTACTATTCCTAAATTTTTTACAAATTTACTTAATCTAATGACATTATCCATAAACTCAATCTCCCTATATGATTCACATTTTTCATTTTTTACGTTCTAATTTCTTCTTATCCTTTTTTATTTCTGCAATCTTTACTTGCAGCCAGTCCACATTTCTATTTCGGGCAGAAATTTTAGCGATTTTTTTCTGATTTTTATATAAAATAAGAGCTTCTCCAAATAAATTCTTTTTTCTTTTCATCTGGGTAATATCCGTTAATCTTATTTTACAGTTCTTCCTTAAAAATCCATTTCTATATAGCCATCCATCCTTGACAATTGTTTTGTCCATTAAAAAATAGAAAAATATACCTCCCGGTACAAGAGAGAATAAAAGGAAAACAAAAGCTGTTTCTTTTGCATTGAATACAAGTATCACACTATTGTAAACCAAATATAAAAAGAAAATGCCTGGCAGAACATAGTGGCTTTCTTTTGGTCTTATGATGCACTTTTTATCTCTACAACTCAACCATGTTTCTTGTGAAATTTTATGCTTAGACAGACTATTTGCAAACAATGATGCGCTTATGTTTTCATCAAATTTGAATATTATTTTGTCCCCTGCATATATTTCCAATGTACCATTTTCTTTATGTACACTTCTTGTTATATCTGAAAATTTATAATATTTTTTTCCAAAAAACGACCGGTATTCAATTACATCATGATTTACCTTGACTCTCCACAGGAACAAATGCAGGGTACAGATTCCAGAAAAAGCAATCAATATTCCATACGCCACTATAACTGAAAAATCCGCCTGTCCGTCTATAAAACCATACAAAAGTAATCCTGAGAAAAATATAGTTCCAACCAAAAATAAAATTCCCAGCCATCCTTCTTCCTGGATGCTATAATTATTTTCATCTATATTCTTTTCATAAAAATATTCATTTTTCAACCTCCCATTTTTTGACAGCAAAATACTTTACCAGGTGAAAAACTCCTAAGATAGAACCCAAAGAACAAAAATAGGAACAAAGGCTTGCAATTCTAATCATGGCTGTATATTCAACGCTGCTACTAAGTACTTTTGCGACACCCATTCCAAGCAATACAAAACTAGTAATACACCATCCTCCAGCCAGCTTTTTGGAAGAAGATGGATTGTAGATATCTTTTTTAATCAAAGTTATTATAAGAAAAATGTATGCAGCGATTACCAGTATGTAAATGATAACGAGTATGGTTAGATACCTCTTATAATATTCTTCTTTCATAGTTGTCAGCATGAGGATAGTTGCTGCCCAACAGAACAAAATAGAAAACGTCAGACTTTGTATTCCAATGATCCAAAAAACCTTTTTCCCTGTCACTTCTGTTCTTGAAAAACTAAGAATCACGAATCCAAGATAAACAATAACTAAAAATACTTTTGAAAAAAACGGTGATGGAGCTGATTCAGATAAAAAGAAAAATAAAAATACTAGAAACAAGATTGCTCCATCTAATTTGTAGATTTCTTTCGGCTTAATCACATCTTCTATACCGTATAGTAAAAAACTTTTTGTTTGTTCATTAATCTTTTTCATTCTCGTTTTCCCCTATCATTTCTTTATTCTTCCTCTACGGATATTTCCACATTTGCATGAAGCACCTTTTCCAGATATAATAAAACAAGCCGTCGCCCTTCTTCACATTTTCCTATCTTAGAAATATTCCTATACAGCAGATATAATGGAAACATAAATAAAATCAGACATTCTGTTAAAATCAATAAATCTCCCTGAGAAAAAAACAATGCAAATAAAATCACTATGAGCAGAAAAAATAGTGCAGCTTTTTTTATGTATGGCAAAAGCACAAACGTACCTTCCAGCATTACATCTCCCCCATAGCTTTTTATATGTGTCTGGAGCATTTCCCAGCCACCGCCTGTCATACTTCCTGCTGCATATCCGATACATAAGGTATTATCCTCTTCTTTGTAGGCTGCAAGTGCCATATCTCTATAAGCCTGGTTTGAAATACATAATGGTTTTGTAGTCTTCTTAATCTGTTCCAATAAATATTCTTTGGAATAAGGAAAATATATTTTATAATATTCTTGCATATGCTTTCCTTTCTCATAAAAAGGTTTTCTAAAGTTCAATACAATACAAATTTTTTACATTAGTTTCCATCATTTATAAGCTGAACCATTTCCATAGAGATATTGTATTCTTTGCAAAATCTGTTTATTGTCCAATTATTAAAGAGAAGAAAACTCTTCGTCACATAAATATTTGCTTTTGAATGATGTATTAAATTGAAAATACTTTTTATATCATAACAGTTAAAACTGTAGGCAGGAGACATTCCTATCTGCCCATTGCTTATATTGATATCATATCTTTTTTGTATAACACTTGGATATGCCAAATAAATTGTAATATTGCATATATATTTTTTCTTCCCATTTTCTTTTATGTATAGGTATGGTTCTCCCAGTCCAATATCATATATTCCTTTAGGTCTGGAGGATAGTGTAAAAACTAATGAATGGATATCCGCATACAAAATTTTTCGTTCCCTAAATCCATATGTTATTTTTTGATCGAATAGTTTATAAGTACGTTGTTTTATAAAGTAATAAAACAATAATAAAAAAATCACAAAAAGTATGGTAAAAATCAGTGCTTTTTGAAAACTCACTTTAAAATCAAAGGAAAACAAAAGTTCGGTTAAACAAAACGATATTGCTGAACAACTAATAATACTAACTATAATGTTGAACCAAGTATTAAATTTTCCATTTCCAAAGATATAATCATAACTTTTATTCTTCATTATAACCTCGTATATTTTTTAATATAGAAAAACTGCATCACAATATCGAACCAAAATATAAAAATCAATTTTATCTCTTTATCATAATTATATACATCAACTAACCACATTGTAAAGCAAAAAGCAAGCCATTTTCAGACTTGCTTTCCACCAGATTACTGCACCTTATTGCCAAATCATCTCCTTATTCAAAATTCCCTTTTCACACTCTTGTATAGTATTTATTTGCTACCCATTCCATCTGTTTATCTGCCTTCAACTCTTCCTTAATCCCCTGTGTCTATTTCATTTGCTCTACAATTGACTATTATTCCAGCGATTATATAAAAACCATAACCAATACAAAATATGGAAACGGTGCTTCTAACTATACCGCTAAAGCCTTTCGCCATTATCCCGAAAATAGTACTCCAGCAGAGAAATAGCGCCAGCAGACATAAAAAACTCGAACCCCTTGTAAAATGGGCATCAGAAGTTTTCTACCCGTTATTCTTGTTCTATAATTCAAGTGAATCTTCTGAATCTATCCACATCTGTAAATTGCCATCGAGATATAATCTTGCATATTCTAAAGGCTCATCCACAGCCAATGAAGTAAGCGCACATTCTGATCCATATGTGGTTTTTAAATCTTTTTCAGCTCCCCAGCAATCAATGCGAAGCATATATCCAACACTTGTGTAAACATCAATACTATCGTGTTTTATGTTGTATTATGCATAAATTGTTCTCATCGTATCTTATCTCTATTTTCTTTTAATAATCAGTTATAGAGTTAAATATCGAAAACATTTCAATCAGTTCACCATGTCGTTATTGTTATACTGTGTTATGAAATTTTCTTTCCCTTATTTTTTCCCATATTAAGATTCATGAAAGCTAATGGGAGAATATAACACAAAGGAAAGAGTAAGGGAAAGCTCACTTGCTACAAACTTAGTATTTTCAAGGGTTTGCGAAGAATTTGATAATCAAATATAACAGTTATTAAATTTCCTAAAATAAGTGCAATATCAACTGGGATTTCTGTTATAGATTTACAATCATAATAAATTCCTCGCTATTTTCATTAACAACAGTAAATCCCACTTTCTCGTACATCTTCACTGCATAATTACTTTTCTGAACAGATAAGGATATTTTTGAATATCCAGCTAATCTTTCCACTTGTAATAATTGTTTCAATAATGAAGTTCCAATGCCTAACCCTCTATATTGGGGGCAGACAGACATGGCAAGAGATGGAGTATCATTATCAATGTGTCCATAGTCATTCATAATTCTTACCCAAATAGCTCCTACTACATTTCCCTGAATCTCTGCAACTAAGGCTTTATCATGTTTTCGATTTCCAAACTCGACGATATATTCTTGTAATTCCGGACATTCTATTACTGATTTAGGTGGAGGTTCAATACCTTCCGGAATATAAATCGCTTCGTATAAAAAAACACTTAATAAACAGTATTCTTCGCTTCTCATTTCTCGTATTATATAGTCCATAAGTTTACTCCAAATTCTAATTTCTGGTTTTTACTTAACTTTAGTGTAGCCCTCCATACTAAAAGTTTCTAAATCAAACACTACCGCAACAACATTGTCCTCATTTTCTTCAATAAGCCATAAGCGAGTCCATAAGGTTTGGTCGTTCATATTGGTAGCAGTTTTATCCTCACCATCGGTAATGATTTTTTCGGGATCTAATTTTGTTACAAAAATGTTTTCGGGTTTAAGACCTGGCAGGCTGCTCTGAAGTTCCTCCTCTGTTAGTCCTGCTATATCCATTGCTTCAGCACCGTTATAATACTCAACATCTCCGTACCAGTAGTTATCGTTAACATCCTCGATGGATTTTAACCACATAAACTTATCGTCAACGAATTTATAACCAGCACCAGAGCCGGTATCTATTTCCCATGTTCCTTGTATCAGTGCATTATCATCGTTATTATCTTTGCTGTCAGTAGTACCGGCGCAAGCAGTAAGGCCAAATAGTGTAAAACAGATCATCAGAATAGCTGCTGCAATTCTAAAAAAACCATTTTTGCGGTATTTAATCATATTCATATCATAGTTCATAGGTAACCTCCAAGTTATATCCTCTTTATTTTCGTAAGCCTTTCTCCATTGAAAAATGAAGAAAATCTTTTATTCCCGTTCCCGTCTACTCCGTTTTTTCTTTCGGGGATCTGGCGGCGGGGAGAAGGTCTGAATATAGTCCTGCCGGATCGCTGTCACATCCTGAGAAAGAAAAGCAGCGACACGGTCCTGTTCGGAAGTTTGCTCTGGGAAAAAGGATGCAAATTTCTGTGCCAGCTGTTCTTCTTTTTCATACAGTTTAAGTGTGCCTTCGTATCCAATCAATTCTTTCAGCACAGCAGTAAAATCCGTGTACCGGTCCCCTCGAATATCCAGATCGACCTTTGCTTTGGCAGTCATGCCGTTCAGGTAAAGTACCTTCAGGGAAGTATGGTTCCTGAACCGATTCATTGTGAACCATAAAGCCAGCTTTTTTGAGAGTAGCTTACCGCCAATCAGCATCCAGTTCTGGCTTTGGTATATTTCCAGATACTTTTTCATGGTCTCATCTTCAAACTCTATCGGTTCAAAGTGTTCTCCATCCAACAGCTGCTCCAACTGTTTTTTGCTGAGAATCTGATTCAGTACCGGTATGTTCCGGTAAGGCGTGCAGATATAGCGTCTCATTTTCTGAAACAGCGCCACAACCAGAACTGCTGTGCCAAGTAAAAACAGGAAAAGCTCTCCGTCCATTTCGATTTTTCCGGTTGCCGTTACCCAAATGCCACGCAGAACCAGAACGACGCCAAAGCCCCACAGCCCGAAAATCAGCAGCTTTTTTAGCGGATGAAAATGAATCCACTCAATAATCTGTACTTGTTGCTTGCCGCTCATCGGTTCATCTTGCAAAAGTCGGCGGGTGATCCACTGATTCAACAGTTGTGGAGTCCATGCAACGCCAAATAGAAAAACTGCAATACCGGCATAAAGGGCAATCCCGATCCAACCAATATCCAGATAAGACTCCAAAAGCAGTAAAAGGATAATGGGCAGAATCATGGTGAGAAAAAGTGGTAAAAATGATTTTTTGCGTCCCTTCTGGAGATTTAGGTCATTGAAAGCAGAAGTAATGCACAGGGCAAAAATCATCACAGCCGATATTCCGCCGGACACCCAGTTTTTAAGGTCGCCAAAACGCATCACATGCTGGACTCTGTGCATATTCGGAAATTTCCCGGTAATACCTGCATAGAGGCAAAATCCCAAATAAGCCAAAGTCAAAAGTGCCCCTGCCAGCTTCAAAATTGTTTTTCCTGAAAGTTTTCGTTTCTCCATCTTCGTCGTTTTCCTATAAAATCACGGTTCCTGTGTCAATTTATCCTTCTGTATCCCAAACAAAGCTATCTACCATGTCCCTGGCGGCCTGTTCCGTGGTTTCTGATCCGCTGAAATTTGTAAGCTGGATCAGGCAGAACCCGTAATCCCTTACAATATAGTATTGCGTGGTGACAATATCGCCCTCGTCGATGGTAAAGATATAAAGCAGATCTCCCTGCTCGGTATAGGTTCCATCCCCGTTCAGTTGAGCTTCAATACCATCCAGCTGCATCAAAATCTGTTGGACGATCGCATCCCGGAACTGCTCATGCTCATCCAGACTATATTTGTTCTTTCCTACATGGATGGAGATGTTGTCCGGCTTTTCATCATTTTCGTGGCCTTCCTCTATATAGAAAATCTGCGAATTAGTAGAATGCTTCTCAGATTTCTCCCATCCATCCGGGACGATATAACTTCCGGGAATCGCATGATCTTCAGATGATATTTCGGTTTCAGAAGAAGAAGGTTCCTGCTGATCCGTCACAGATTCATCAGAGGGAGATTGTGGCGATGAAGTCCCATTTTTACCGCATCCAGCAAGGAGCAGCACCATAGCTAATAACACAATTAAGATTTTTTTCATGCTCTGATTCCTCTCGCTTTATAATACGGGTTATCCGAGTTTGGAAACAATCTGGCAGAACATCTCAACATTTTCTTTCTGCCCCTGAATATCAGAGCCAATCGCATTGTTCATCAAAGAAATTTTCATTTTCTCTTTTCCAAAATGCAGCATTACGACTTTTCTTCCGGGCAGCAACCCACCCTTGACCTCTGCCTTTGTTATGCTGTTTAGGGGCAGAGAAAGCCGGTTTTCAATTTTGGAGACATTGACGGAATTTACAATGACCATATTCAGGTGTTTCTCGGTAATTCCCATATAGCAGTAAGCATTGCTCAGTGCGCCCAATGCAGCGGCAGCACCCCCCGTCAGTGTAGAAAGTCCCCCAATCAGTGCATAGGTATCAGCCCCGGCCATGATGACTGCCCATAACTTGCACTGATAGGCTTCGTTTTCGTTCAAAATGGCTTCCAGCATTTCATTTTTATCTTTTTCATTCATTGTAAGCATAATTGTTCCTCCTGATTATTGTTTTAAGTTGAGAACGCCGGATGCAATCCTTTGATATATGCACCCGGCGTTCTTCAAAAGCATTAGTCTACTTTCAAATTTTCGTCCAGGATCACCAGTTCGCCGTTGCGTTCAATGATACCAGGCTGAACCACGACGATTTTCAGACCTTCCTGCAATTCCAGATACTGTGAAGCATAACCCCAAACCTTGACCTGATCGCCTTCCTCAAGCTCAATGGCAGTGCTTACAGTACCATCTTCATTCAAAAGCTGGTTAGAAATACAGTAGAGCTGGCCGGTTGTATCCTCTGCGATATAGAGAGACACATCCGTAGCGAGTGGCGTTCCGGCAATAGATTTATATTCACCGACTTCTTCGCCCCAAATAGTACCTTCACTGTAAAATCCAACGACCATATTTTCTTCATATCCCTCGATGATCGCATTGAAATCCTGAGCATACGGCTCCATCTCGGCTTTTGTAGTATCCTTGTAAGCGGCAATCTTTTCATTAGATGCCTGTTCTTTTACCTCTTGCGGCTGATAATCCTTGTATTCAAAAACATTGTCCGAAGCAAGCGTGATTGCTGTGTAGTCATCATCCAGAATGACTTTATAAACAGCAATTTCATCATCATCAACAGTACGATTGATGTCGATATTTCCTGCGGAATTCAGTTCATATCCGTCTACACCTTCCAGCGCCTTTTGTAAAGCTGCGTTGGACATCGCACAGTTGATCCCATTGAGCGTTACAAAGAAATCAGGATTTGGTTGATCCTTATCGGCAGAGTATTCCAGTTCTACCACCGTTCCGCCCTCAGCAGGCTTGCATGGCTCTGTCCCGGCATTTACGATTGCAACATCTATTTCCTGATCGTCTTTGGAAAGTTCCCCATAAATACGCTCGCCGGGTTGCAGAGAAACCTCTGCTGCATCATATTCTTCCGTTTCCAAACTCCAGCCGGCTTGTATCAGCTGGGAAGTTTCCAAAGGAAGTGTGTAGTAAGTGCCATCCAGTACGAACTCAGGTGTCCCGTCATTTTTCAGCTGAGACAGAATGGCCTCATCCGTACAGCCTTTATCGCTGCCCGCAGCTGCCGGAGCTGATGTCTGAGGTTTTGAGCCGCATCCGGCCAGCATACTGCATACCAGCACACATCCCGTCAGTAAAGCAATCCATTGTTTTTTCATAAGCGTAAATCCTTTCTGCGATTCTATCAAATTTGTTTTATGTATGAACAACTCATATCCTATATAAAGGTCGATTATGCTCCGATCAGCGTCATGACCACATAGAGTACGATAAGCAGGAGCGCAAGACACATTGCACAGAAAACGGCAATCGTCGTTTTGACCCTGTGCCGCTCCTTTAATGTCAGAAGCATCATTGCAAGTACATCAAAGGAAAAGAAGAACTGGCAGATTCCAGCTAAAACCGCCAACCATTTCGGATGTATGCCGTCTTTGCATGACTTTATCAGATAAGCGATAGCATAGGGAGCTGCCCCTAATAGAATCCCGTATCCAAAAATCAAAAAAACAATGGTTACCAGTCCAAACAACGCCATCAGCGGCAATGGGAAGAATGCCATCAGCGTTACATATACGGTGATGCTCCCTCCGACCAGGTAGAACGGGATCAGTCCATACTTGATGATCAAAGTGCAGTTCAGCAATGTCTTTCTTGACCACTTTCTTCCTACGGTCAGCACAACAATCAAATTGACGATTCCCATGATAAAAGGCAGAAGGATCGATAAT
Organism: Clostridium sp. AM25-23AC; assembly: GCF_003435125.1. NCBI lineage: Bacteria > Bacillati > Bacillota > Clostridia > Eubacteriales > Clostridiaceae > Clostridium > Clostridium sp. AM25-23AC. Next base: position 25,703 of record NZ_QWGI01000035.1, read on the forward strand.
ATCTGCAATTTGATCGCATTGTCAAAACAGCCTGCCAAAAGGAAGAATGTATAAGACACAATTACATAGAGTACCGGGAGGATATAAGTCATTTAACAACCTCCTTTCTGCGCCGGATCAACCAGAGAATCAGCCAGATCAAGCAGACTGGGAATGAGAACAAACCCAAAATAAAAAGTCCGGCTCCAACTGACCCGAGTATAGAGTCCCCGGTGGCTATATTGCTGATGATTCCGAACAGTGCCAGACCAAAGCTGAAAGAGAGCCAGCAAAAGAAAGCATATTTACTCTCTTTGGCGTTTGCGGGTACTCTTGATTCTCCCTTTTTGTTTCCAAGCTGGGTTTTTAGCTGTTCGCTTAGAAGTCGTTCCTGTTCCTCTAATTTGGTATCTCCGATCGCCCTTGCGTAATCTCCCCGAAGCAGGTGATACCCTATTTTATCCTGCGTATTTTTTGCTCGATGCAAAAACTGCTCCAAAGTTTCTTCCGCTTCTGTCCAGCGCTGTTGTTCCAGCAGAGCGGAGAACCAGTTCGCTGTAATGATATTTTTGGAATGTTTGCTGAATGCCCAGGGACGCCAGCGATCCAATCCCTGTTTTAAATTCTCAAGATTATGGTCGCTTTGATATGACACCACATAGGGGTTCAATTTCTTTGCCAGCCAGTGTTCATATTTGAAATATGCGAAAAAGCATAGAGCCAGCAGCGCAAGGAACGCTATAACAGCAATCCACATAGTCTCGTAAGAAAAAAAGTGATCATATATCAGGCACGCAGCTCCGGAGAGAGCCGCAATGCTGAAAATTGGCCATGGATTTCTCATAATAGCAATATCTCCAATCATCTGTTTGAATAAAGATTCCGATATGGTCAAATTGTCATATCTATATGCAAACATTATAGCATTTGCATCATCTTTCGTCATCATTTTTCTGCTGTACGGCTAGGAATTTAATTGTAAATAAATTAACCTGTTGTGCTATTTCAAATAAAACGTTTAAAA
>NZ_QWGI01000036.1:0-248 GCF_003435125.1 Clostridium sp. AM25-23AC
GAAACCCCTTAGTTTACTAAGGGCGCAATTATACACCACCCAGAGGTTGGTGCATTGCGTTCTCCGAAGGCTCCTCACCGGAGGGCTGTGATTTTCCGCAGTCATGGTCTGCTCCAAATCAAACAGGGGACGCTACGCTTCCCCTGCGCTGGCTGCCGCCAGCTACCCTTTTGTGGACTTGCCATCTGGGGACACCTTGCGTTGCAAGTTGTTCCCAGCCGACAAGTTTTACAAAATCTCTCTATACT
>NZ_QWGI01000036.1:258-24138 GCF_003435125.1 Clostridium sp. AM25-23AC
GCCGACAAGTTTTACAAAATCTCTCTATACTTTGACGGTCGAATAAAGTATAATGAAGTCAACGACTAATCGGAAGTTCAATGTGAGGAAAATTAGATGAAGAAAAAGTCTTATTGGTTAAGTATTAGTGTGTTCGTATTGATACTGATATGGACGGTTTATTATTATGCAATGCAGTACACAGGAGGATTTGCAGACTTAAAGGACTCTATTGTTTGTGGGATTGTAGGTTTGATATGTATCGTATTTATCGTGAAAAGAACTATTGACTTTTTGAAAAACAAAAAATCGTAAAATTCAAGTTTGCCACCCACACATCGGGTCAACTTGTCCCGAACTTTTACAGCTAAATATCCGCCGCCTTCACAGCGGCACACCGAGCAGGAAATCTGAAAAAGGTCTCCTGCTTTTTTTCTGCCAAAATGAGGTGGTAAAACGCCACCCCATCCACCAATTACCGAAAGGAGGGACACGAAATGCCCTGCCCACACAACGAAATCACGATTGTTCAGCGCAGCCAGCGACAGTCTGCGGTTGCCGCCGCTGCTTACCAAAGCGGCGAAAAGCTGTTCTGTGAATACGACCAGCAAGTGAAGCACTACCCGGAAAAGCGTGGTATTGTCCACAATGAAATTCTGCTCCCGGCAAACGCCCCACGGTCGTATGCAGACCGCAATACCTTATGGAACGCCGCCGAAGCGGTGGAAAAGCAATGGAACTCCCAGCTTGCAAGGCGGTGGGTGCTTACCATTCCAAGAGAGATACCACCCGACCAGTATGCTGTCCTTGTCCGGGAGTTTTGTGAGCAGCAGTTTGTTTCCAAAGGCATGATTGCTGATTTTGCAATCCATGACCCCCATCCGCCGGGACACAATCCCCACGCCCATGTCCTGCTGACTATGAGGGAAATGGACGAACATGGAAAATGGCTTCCCAAGAGCCGCAAGGTTTATGACCTTGACGAAAACGGGGAACGGATAAAACTTCCGTCCGGCAGATGGAAAAGCCACAAGGAGGATACGGTGGATTGGAACGACCAGAAGTATTGCGAAATCTGGCGGCATGAATGGGAGGTCATCCAGAACCGCTATCTGGAAGCCAATGACCGTCCGGAGCGTGTGGACTTGCGTTCCTATGCCAGACAGGGGCTTGATATTGTCCCCACTGTCCATGAGGGGGCTGCTGTCCGGCAGATGGAAAAGCGTGGTATCCAGACGAATATCGGAAACCTGAACCGGGACATCAGAGCCGCCAACCGCCTGATGAAGTCTATCCGGCAGCTCATTCAAAACCTCAAAGGCTGGATTACCGAGCTGGGAGAAAAACGAAAAGAACTGCTTGCACAAAAGGCGGCGGAGGAAGCGACACTTCTTCCCAATCTGCTGATGAAGTATATGGAGATACGAAAGGAAGAACGGAAGGACTGGACAAGGGCTGGACAGAACCGGGGGACTTCACAGGACTTAAAGGCAGTCAGCGAAGCCCTGTCCTATCTCCGTCAAAAGGGGCTTTCTACTGTGGAGGACTTAGAAGTATTTCTGGAATCTTCCGGGAAATCAGCCGCAGATTACCGCAATCAGATGAAGCCAAAGGAAGCCCGAAGCAAAGTGATTGACGGGATTCTTGCCAGCCGGACAGACTGCAAGGAATGTAAGCCTGTCTATGAGAAGTACCAGAAGATATTTTTTAAGAAAACAAAGGAGAAATTCAAACAGGAACACTCGGAGGTTGCCCGGTATGAAAAAGCCGCCGCCTACCTTGCCAAGCACCCAGATGATAAGGACAGTACCCAAAAGGAGCTGCAAGAGGAGCAGGAAACGCTTCTGGAAGAAATCGCAGAGTTGAAAGTACCACTGACCGAGGTACAGGAGGATTTGAAGAAGCTGCGGGACATCCGCTACTGGGTACGGAAAGCCACACCCGGCACAGAGGAAAGTAAAGAGCCGCCTAAGAAGCAGCCCATCAAGGAAGTCTTGCAGGATAAGGCAGACGAGAAAAAGGCTCAAAGAACCGCCCCGGCACAGGCGAAACACAGACAACAGGATATGGAACTTTAACAGGCACTTGCCATTTTCAATCAGAGAATGTCAGGTGCTTTTCTTATTTTCAAGGAGGGATAGATTTGAATGTATTTGAAGCTGTGAAGCAGTCCGTCACAACAAGACAGGCTGCGGAGCATTATGGAATCCATGTAGGTCGGAACGGGATGGCTTGCTGCCCGTTCCATAATGATAAAACCCCAAGCATGAAGCTGGATCGGCGTTACCACTGCTTCGGCTGCGGTGCGGATGGGGATGTGATTGATTTTGCCGCCGCCCTGTATGGGCTGGCAAAGAAAGAAGCCGCCGTACAACTAGCAAATGACTTTGGGCTTTCCTATGAGGACTGGAAACCGCCGGGAAAGGCAAAAAAGCCCAAGCCCCGGCAGAAATCCCCGGAGGAACAGTTTCAGGAAGCAAAGAACCGCTGCTTCCGTATCCTTGCCGATTATCTCCACCTGCTTCGGGCATGGAGAACGGAATATGCCCCGCACTCCCCAGAGGAAGCCTTTCATCCCCGGTTTGTGGAAGCCTTACAAAAGCAAGCCCATGTGGAATATCTGCTGGATGTGCTGCTGTTCGGGGAGACAGAGGAAAAAGCGGCTTTGATTACGGACTACGGAAAGGATGTGATACAGCTTGAACAGCGAATGGCAGAGCTTGCAGCCGCAGACGCAGCAAGAACTAAAAAACACCATGAACGCCATGCAGCCGCCCCAGAGCGTTGAGGAAATCAAGGCGGGGCTGGAAACTACCGAGAAAGGCGGTGTCCGTCAGAGCATACGGAACTGCCTGACCGTATTCCAGCGTGACCCGCTGCTTTCCGGGGCTATCGCATACAACATCCTGACCGACCGCAAGGACATCATAAAGCCCATCGGCTTCCACAGGGAAAGCACAGCCCTGAACGATACGGACATGAAGTATCTGCTTCTTTATCTGGAAGAAACCTACGGGCTTACCAATGAGAAAAAGATTGATAACGCCATCGGGATTGTGGCGAATGAAAACAAGTACCATCCCATCCGGGACTATCTCAATACCCTTGTGTGGGACGGGACGGAACGAATCCGTTTCTGCCTGCGGCACTTTCTGGGGGCTGACGCAGACGATTACACCTATGAAGCATTGAAGCTGTTCCTGCTGGGTGCAATCTCACGAGCCTTTCAGCCGGGGTGCAAGTTTGAAATCATGCTCTGTCTGGTAGGCGGTCAGGGGGCTGGCAAGTCCACCTTCTTCCGTCTGCTGGCAGTCCGGGACGAGTGGTTCTCCGATGATTTGCGGAAGCTGGACGATGACAATGTGTACCGCAAGCTGCAAGGTCACTGGATTATCGAAATGTCGGAAATGATGGCAACCGCCAACGCCAAGAGCATTGAGGAAATCAAGTCATTTTTAAGCCGGCAGAAAGAGGTTTACAAAATACCCTATGAAACCCACCCGGCAGACCGCCCCCGTCAGTGCGTGTTTGGCGGCACTTCCAATGCCCTTGACTTCCTGCCCCTTGACCGTTCCGGCAACCGCCGCTTTATCCCCGTCATGGTGTACTCGGAGCAAGCCGAGGTTCACATTTTAGAGGACGAAGCTGCTTCCAGAGCCTATATCGAGCAGATGTGGGCAGAAGCGATGGAGATTTACCGAAGCGGCAGGTTCAAGCTGGCTTTCAGCCCCGCCATGCAGCGGTATCTCAAAGAACACCAGCGGGATTTTATGCCGGAGGACACCAAAGCCGGAATGATACAGGCGTATCTTGATAAGTACACCGGGAGCATGGTCTGTTCCAAGCAGCTCTACAAGGAAGCCTTGAACCATGCCTTTGACGAACCGAAGCAATGGGAAATCCGGGAAATCAACGAGATTATGAACCAGTGCATTTCCGGCTGGCGGTACTTCCCGAACCCAAGAATGTTTTCAGAATATGGCAGACAAAAGGGCTGGGAGCGTGAAAACCCGGCAACGGACTCCGGCAACCCGTCTGAAAAAACGATGGACGGTTTTGTGGAGGTCACAGAACAGATGGAGCTTCCATTCTGAAAATGACAGCCCGTTGCACCCTCTGTTGCTATCCCGTTGCCGAGCCGGTTGCCGGGGAAAACCCCTTATTTCCGGGCTTTTCTCCCTTATAACAACCAAAACAACAGAAAAATAAAAGAAAAGTATAAATAGTAACCATCGCCAGATTGAGATTGTTTGCAAGGTCTTTTGAAGCCCGTTGCCGGACTTCGTTGCCGACACCCTCTGTCTGGCTATTTTCATGTATGGAGGATAACTGCCTATGGCAAAAAACAAAACAGAGATTCATGTGACCACTGTATTTGACGGGGAGCTGGACGCAACCGATGTGTTCGTCAGCCTGATTTCCCAGAAATACGGAAAGACAAATACGAAAGAATATCTTGCTAAAAAGAAAGATTTGAAGTATAATGAAGATGAAGTTCAAAAGAGCCAGATACCGTCTGGATTGTGTGGGTAAATGGCTATGATGAATGAAATGGAATACAGAACAATAGGTTCGGCACTTGCCAGGGGTTATCGTGCAGCGGTCTATTGCAGACTGTCAAAGGACGATGACCTGCAAGGCGAAAGTGCCAGTATCGCAAACCAGCGTGATATGCTGGAAAAATACTGCGAAAAGCAGGGATGGGAGGTTGTGGCAGTCTATCAGGACGATGGCTTCACAGGTCTTAATATGGAGCGTCCTGATTTACAGAGAATGTTGAGAGCCATTGAGCGCAGGCAAATCAACCTTGTCATCACGAAAGACCTCAGCCGACTGGGGCGTAACTATCTGCAAACCGGGCATTTGATTGAGGACTTTTTCCCAAGAAATGGTGTCCGCTATATCGCCATGAATGACGGTATCGACACCCTGCGGGATAACAACGATATTGCCCCGTTCAAGAATATCCTGAACGAGATGTACAGCAAGGATATTTCCAAGAAAGTCCATTCCTCTTATCTTCTGAAAGCGCAGAAAGGACAGTTTACCGGGTGTCTTGCCCCGTTTGGGTATCGGAAAGACCCGGAGGACAAAAACCATCTGCTCATTGACGAGGAAACCGCCCCGATTGTGCGGCTGATTTTCGGATATGCCCTAAACGGTCATGGTCCGAACTATATCCGCAGACGGCTGGAGGAAGAAAAAATCCCCTGCCCCACATGGTGGAACCGGGAACGGGGGCTTCGCAATACCCGAACCAAATGGGAAAAGAAAGACCCGGAAAACGGACGGTATATGTGGGACTTCTCCGTTATCAAAGACCTTTTGATGAATCCCGTTTACACCGGGGCGATTGCTTCCCAGAAAAAAGACTACCGTTTCAAAATCGGCACGATTGGGGAAAAGAAGCCGGAGGACTGGATTGTAGTGGAGGGACAGCATGAACCGCTGATTGACCGCATGAGCTTTGACATTGTGCAGAACAAGCTGAAATCCCGCCAGCGTCCGGGGCAGACCAATGAAATCAGCCTGTTTGCCGGACTGATAAAATGCGGCGAGTGTGGGAAGTCGCTGACGATACGCTATACAAACGCAAAACATCCCCAGCAGATTTATTCCTGCAAGACCTACAATGCCTTTGGAAAGAACCACTGCACCCAGCACCGGATTGACTATGACACCCTTTACAGCCATGTGCTGCGAAAAATCCGGGAATGTGCCAGAGCTGCCCTGATGGACGGGAAAGCGGTTGCCGACCGCCTGACTAATACCTGTGAAGCCGAGCAGCGGGAACAGCGGGAAGCAATGGAACGCTCCCTTACAAGGGACGAGGAACGGATTGAGGTTCTGGATAAAATGGTCATGCGGCTTTATGAGGATATGATTGCAGGGCGTATCAGTGAGCAGAATTTCAACACCATGCTGGAAAAGACACAGACCGAGCAGACGGAGCTTAAAGCAAAAGTGTCCGAGGGCAGGAAGCGGCTGTCCGATGAAGCCCAGCTTGCCAATGACGCAAAACAATGGGTGGAAGCCATTCAGGAATATGCCAACATCACAGAGCTGGACGCAGCCACCCTTAACCGCTTAATCAAAGAAATCGTCGTGCATGAGCGCATTGACGAAGATAAAACAAGACACATTTCTATCGAAATTCATTTTAATCTCAAACCCATCCCAGAGGTGGAACAGGTCACTGCCTGACCTGTCCTACCGGGACGATTCTCTTAAAAACACCATATAGATTTTTTGTACGCCGCCGCCCGCCATCGAGCAGAGTTTTACACCTAATTGGGGATAAAACAGCTCATGGCGGGCGGCGGCATCATCGTCATTGGCACCACACTGATCCCTCTACTGTCTGGCCTGTTTTAAGGTAGGCGCTTATGGATTTTCTCACCGACTGGCTCACAAACTGGCTCAAAGAGCTTCTGATTGGCGGGATCATGGGAAACCTCGAAGGGCTTTTTGATACCGTCAATACCCAAGTCGGAGAGATTGCGGCACAGGTAGGGACTACCCCGGCGGCGTGGCACGCCGGGGTTTTCTCCCTGATCCGACAGCTTTCCGAAACGGTGATCCTGCCGATTGCCGGAATGGTGCTGACCTTTGTTGCCACTTATGAGCTCATACAGATGCTTTTGGAAAAGAACAATATGCACGAGGTTGACGTTGCGAACCTCTATAAATGGATGTTCAAAACAGCCTGTGCAATCCTGATCCTGTCAAACACATTCAATATCGTCATGGCCGTGTTCGATGTCTCGCAGAGCGTCATCGCGCAGGCAGGCGGGCTCATTCAAGGCTCTACCGATGTTTCGGCGGATATGCTTGCTGAACTGGAAACCTCGCTGGAGGCGATGGACTTGGGGCCGCTTTTGGGGCTGTGGCTGCAGTCTGCGCTCATTGGCTTCACGATGAAGGCGATGGGAATTATCATTTTCGTTTTGGTGTATGGCAGGATGCTGGAAATCTATCTGCTGACCAGTCTGGCCCCCATCCCCGTTGCTACGCTTTCCAACCGGGAGCTTGGTGGCACCGGGCAGAACTACATCAAGTCCCTGTTTGCCGTGGGCTTTCAAGGGCTGCTGATCCTTGTATGTGTTGCAATTTACGCGGTGCTCATTCAAAGCATCGCAACAGGCGGCGATCCCATTGGGGCAATTTGGGGAACTGTGGGCTACACGGTTCTGCTTTGCTTCATGCTCTTTAAGACCGGGAGCATTGCCCAGCGTATCTTTGGCGCTCATTAACAGGAGGTGGTGCTTATGCCGAGAAGATACGGGGCAGACGGAACGCACTTATGGAATGGAAAAACGCCGGAGGAGTTTACTGAGGCAGACGCTTACCGCTTTATGGCGGAAACAGAGGCCGTCCTGCAAAGAAAAGAGTTGATGGACGACCCCGCCCAGCCTGCTCCGGCAAGCGGAAAGGAGGAATTTTATCTGAGTAAGAAAGACGATGTATTGCTGACCCCGGAGCAGATTGCTGCGGAGGAACGGCGCTGGCTGTTTGATGCTCCCATCGCGGAGCTTGCAGAAGTCAAGGGCGTTAGCATTGATGAGGCAGTAAAAATGCGGACAGATGCTGTCTTGCAGGAGGCGGTTGTTCCGATCACGGTATCTGTCCGCCCGATTGAGCCGCAGGGAAAACTGATCGGCTTCGCCAGCGTCAATTTTGGCGGTGTGGTCATCGACGATTTTAAGGTTGTGGACGGGAAAAACGGGATTTTCCTCGGCGCTCCCTCTAAACCTGATCCTGCCAGCCGGACGGGATACCGGGCTACGGTTCGGATTCCTGACCGAGCCACACAGGAACGGATTAACGCGGCTGGTGTGGAGGCGTATCATGCGGCGGTGGAACAGCTTGTTGCACGGGCCCAGGCGGTACGGCCTGCCCCGATCAAGGAGCAGATGGCCGAGGCTGCAAAGCAAGCGGGAAAAGAAAACGCTGCCCGGCCTGCGCCTGCCAAGGCAAAGGAGGCCCGTAATGACCGATAGCCGCACTTTGGGACAAAGTGTCCCGAAGGAGGGCTTGTTTCTCATGGATGGCATTGAGGGCCTGCGCTCCCTACCCAAACATAGCGTGGATATGCTGTTGACTGATCCGCCTTACGGCACAACCCGGAATTATTGGGATGTGCCCCTGCCGCTCCCGGAGCTGTGGGAGGCGGTGAAATGGGCGGTCAAGCCGAATGGCGCAGTGCTGTTTTTCGCACAGTGCCCCTTTGACAAGGTGCTGGGCGCATCCAACCTCGCCATGCTCCGCTATGAGTGGATTTGGTACAAAGAGCGCGGAACGGGCTTTCTCAATGCAAACCGGGCTCCACTGAAGAAGTCCGAGAACATCTTGGTGTTTTACCAAAAGTCCCCGGTCTACAATCCACAGTTTACTTACGGCAAGCCATATACCCGTGTTCATTCCCGAAGCGGTACAAGCTCTAACTATGGGAAATTTGAACGGCAGGGCTCAGAGTCCAACGATGGCCGCCGCTATCCCGGAAATGTGCTTTTTGTGCCTACGGTGTCCGGCGGCATCCATCCCACACAGAAGCCCGTGGAGCTTTGTGAGTATCTGATCCGCACCTATACCCGCCCCGGCGAATTGGTCGCGGACATTTGCGCGGGCTCCGGCACAACCGCGATTGCAGCTATCAACACAGAACGTCGCTTTGTATGCTTTGAAACGGCCCCGGCCTTTTATGCCGCAGCCAGTGAGCGTATTCGTGCGGCGCAGGCAGTAAAAAGTTCTGGCGAGAAAGGAGTGTAATTATCCAGCAGTATTCTATCATTTACGCCGATCCCCCTTGGCGCTACTCGGCTAAGAAAGTACAGGGCGCGGCGGAAAACCATTATCCCACTATGAGCATTGAGGAGTTATGTGCGTTGCCTGTGGCTGATCTTGCAGCCCCGGACAGCGCACTCTTTTTATGGGCCACTTTCCCGCAGCTCCCGGAGGCGCTCCGGCTGATCGAGGCTTGGGGCTTCAACTATAAATCCGTTGCTTTTGTCTGGCTGAAAAAGAACAAGAAGGCGGATAGCTGGTTTTACGGCCTTGGCTTCTGGACAAGAGGCAATGCAGAAATTTGCCTGCTGGCAACCAAGAGCCACCCGAAGCGGCAGGCTGCCAACATCCATCAATTTATCGTTTCCCCGATTGAGGCCCACAGCAAAAAGCCGGACGAGGCCCGCGACAAAATTATTTCCCTGATGGGCGATCTGCCCCGCGTGGAGCTCTTTGCCAGGCAGACCCCGCCCGGTTGGGTTGTATGGGGAAATGAAGTAACGCCAACCATCCCGGACTTTGGGACACATTGTCCCGAAGTGCAGAAAGGAGTGTGATCTATGCCCTATGTAAACGTACCAAACGATTTATCCAAAATCAAAACAAAGATGGCTTTCAACCTCACCAAACGCCAGCTTGTCTGCTTCGGCAGCGCGGGCGCGGTGGGGATTCCGGCCTATTTGCTGACCCGTGGCACCCTCGGCAATACCGGGGCGATGTTTCTCATGCTGGGAATTATGCTCCCGGCGTTCCTGCTGGCGATGTATGAAAAGGACGGCTTGCCCTTTGAAAAGGTTGTGCGAAACATCATCCGGGCCAAGTTTCTAAGGCCGGGGATCAGGGCCTACCGAACCGAAAACATTTATGCGCCCTTTGCCGGGCCGGGCGCTGGAAAGGAGGATGTGATTGAAAAACACAAAGAAGAAAAACGGAGCCGCCGCCAAGGGTAAAGGCCGGGCGACCCTGTCTGCTCAGCAGACAATCCCGTATCTGTCCATGCACCCGGACGGTGTGTGCAAGCTCCCGGGCGGGCTCTATACAAAAACCGTGGAATATGAGGACATCAATTACTCCGTGGCATCCACCGAGGATCAGACCGCCATATTCAGCGGATGGAGCTCATTCCTCAACTACTTTGACAGTTCGCTGCCGTTCCAGCTTTCCTTTATCAACCGCCGTTCTCATTCCCGCAGCCGCTATCAGGTCAATATCCCGAAAGCGGATGACAACTATAACAGCGTCCGGGACGAGTTTACCGGGATGCTGAAAAATCAGATTGCCAAAAGCAATAACGGCATTGAACGCTCAAAATACATCACCTTTGGCATACCCGCCGAGGGGATTGCGGAGGCACGGCCCCGTCTGGAGCGTGTGGAGGCTGATGTCATGGGAAACTTTAAGCGGCTGGGCGTTCCCTCGGAGCCTATGGACGGGCGGGCCCGCCTTGCGCTGCTTCATAGCCAGATGCATCCGGGGAGCCGCGAGGCGTTCCGCTTTTCGTGGAAAGACATCCCGCAGACCGGGCTCGGCACAAAAGACTTTATTGCCCCGGACAGTCTCGACTTCCGCCAGTCCCGAACATTCCGTATCGGCCAGTATTGGGGCGCGGTGTCCTACTTGCAGATTATGGCATCAGAGCTTTCGGATAAGCTGCTGGCGGAAATCTTGGAGCTGGATGCAGAAATGACTGTGACCATGCACATTCAGACCGTGGATCAGCTCAAGGCAATCAAGACCATCAAGGGGAAAATCTCGGACATCGGAAAAATGAAAGTAGAGGAACAGAGAAAGGCTGTGCGCTCCGGCTATGACCCGGATATTCTTCCCCCTGACCTGATCACATTCAGCAAGGACGCAGCGGAGCTTCTGGCTGATTTGCAATCCCGCAATGAGCGAATGTTTCTGCTGACCTTTACGGTGGTAAACCTTGCTCCTAACCGCCAGCGGCTGGAAAACGATGTGTTTACCGTGGGCGGTATCGCGCAGAAATACAACTGCGCTCTGCGCCGTCTGGACTGGCAACAGGAACAGGGCTTTGTTTCCTCGTTGGCCCTTGGTTACAACGAGGTAGAAATCCAGCGCGGTATGACCACCAGCTCCACAGCCATCTTTATTCCTTTTATGACAAGGGAGCTCCGCATGGCTGGGCAGGCCCTCTACTATGGCATGAACGCACTTTCTCACAATGTCATCATGGCTGACCGCAAAAAGCTGAAATCGGCAAACGGGATGTATTTGGGCTCTACGGGCTCCGGCAAGAGCTTTGCCGCAAAGCGCGAGCTCTTGAATGTGTTTCTCACCATCCCGCAGGATCGGATCATCGTGGTTGACCCGATGGGCGAATACGCTCCGCTGGTGCGAAGGCTGGGCGGCCAGGTGATCGAGATTGCCCCGGACAGCCCGCACCACCTCAATCCGATGGATGTGGAGCTCAATATGGCTGCCGGAGAAAGCCCGCTTTCCATGAAGGCGGATTTTCTTTTATCCCTGTGCGAGCTGGTGGTCGGCGGCAAGGAAGGCTTGCAGCCCATTGAAAAGACGGTCATTGACCGCTGTGTGCGTTTGGTGTACCGGGAACAGGCGCTCGGACTGGAAACTGCAAAAACACCGCTGTTGCAGGATTTGTACGAAGAGCTCTTACGCCAGCCGGAGCCCGAAGCCCGGCGCGTGGCAACTGCCTTAGAGCTTTATTGCACAGGCTCCCTCAATCTCTTTAACCATCCTACCAACGTCAAGACGGACAGCCGTGTGGTGTGCATCGTTCTGAAAAACATGGGCGAAAACCTTAGAAAGATTGCAATGCACATCACAAATGAGTTTGTTTCGCAGGCGGTGGATCAGAACTTCCACGAGGGTGCGGCGACTTGGTGCTACTTTGACGAGTTTCATATTCTGCTCCGCGATCCGCTGACAGCCAGCTACTTTGTAGCGGTCTGGAAAATGCTGCGTAAAAAAGGATGTGTGCCGTCTGCTTTGACGCAGAACGTCAAAGATCTTTTGGCCAGCCGGGAAATCGAGAACATTCTGGACAACACGGATTTTATGATTCTGCTTTCGCAGGCGCAGAGTGACCGTACCATTCTGGCAAAACAGCTCGGTATTTCTGAGCATCAGCTTTCCTATATCACACACAGCAATTCCGGTGAGGGGCTGTTGTTCTATGGAAATGTAACCATTCCGTTTGTGGATCGGTTCCCTCGCGGAGAAATCTATGACCTGCTGACTACCCGCCCGGAGGATATGAAGAATGAAACGAAAAACGAATAAGACCAAGGAGGAGGCTTGGTCGCAGACCGCCCACGCCCCTGACGGGGAACAGCCCGGGCCGGAGGCTTCCGACACTTCGGGACAAAGTGTCCCGAAGTCCAAGTTCCGCAAAAAGAGCCAGCAGGAACAGGCTGCGGCGGCAAAGCTCCACATGGAGTCCCAAGGCGAAAAACTGGAACAGGCCCGGGAGAAGCTGGCAAAGCAAAAGCCGCCGAAAAAGCCTGGCCCGGTAAAACGCATAGGCCGTGTTGCCAGTGGTTCCGTTCACAGCTTCGTGCATGGCAAGATTTTTGAAGTGGAACAGGAAAATGTCGGCACAGAAGGCGCACACCGTTCTGAGCTTGTGGGAGAAACCGCGCTACGGCATGGCTCTCGCTTTGTGCGCCGTAAAGTCCGGGAACATCCGGCAAAAGTGGTACGCAAGGCCGAGGCCCGCTATACCAAGTACACGGCGGACTACCATTTTCACACCGCCGCACAGGAGCACCCGGAGCTGACGAAAAATGCCCTTACCCGCTACTGGCAGAAGCAACGGCACCGCAGGCAATACCGCAAGCAGGCAAAGGAGGCTGCAAAGCAGAGCGCGGCTGCGGCTGGGAAAACTGCCACAGCCACAGAACGCCTGACTGCCCGGGCAGTGGAATTTGTCAAAAGTCATCCCGCAGGTGCCGTGATTGCGGTGCTCTGTGTGTTACTCCTGTTTGCTATGCAGTCCTGTTCCTCTACCATGCTTATGCTGGGGAACGCCGGGGCCGGTGCATTAGGGGCCAGCACCTATCCTTGCGAGGATCGGGATATGCTGGCCGCCGAAGCTGCCTACTGTGCGCTGGAAGATGATTTGCAGCATTATCTGGACACCTATGAAAGCACCCATGACTACGACGAATACCACTTCGATCTGGATGAAATCGAACATGACCCCTATGTGCTGCTTTCTCTTTTGTGTGCGCTCCATGAGGGGCAATGGACAATAGACGAGTTACAGGGAACGCTGCAAATGCTGTTTGACCGCCAGTACATTCTCACGGAGGATGTAGTGGTGGAAACCCGGTATCGCACGGAAACCGACACATGGACGGACGAGGACGGCAACTCCCATACGGACACCTATCAGGTGCCTTACGATTATTACATCTGTACGGTCACGCTGGAAAATTTTGATTTGTCCCATGTGCCCGTATATGTCATGGGCGAGGAGCAGCTTTCACGGTATGCCATCTATATGGCAACGCTGGGAAACCGCCCCGATCTGTTCCCGGATTCTCCCTATGTGAACAAGTACATTACCGGGAAACCCGGTGATTACGAAGTGCCCGGAGAATATCTGGACGATGAAACCTTTGCCGCGATGCTTGCCGAAGCGCAGAAATACATCGGCTATCCCTATGTGTGGGGCGGCAGTTCTCCCGCCACTTCCTTTGATTGCTCGGGGTACGTTTCGTGGGTTATCAATCACTCCGGCTGGAATGTGGGCAGGCTGGGAGCCCAGGGGCTCTATAACATCTGTACGCCGACCAGTTCTCCCAAACCCGGTGATCTGGTGTTCTTCAAAGGCACCTATGACACGCCGGGCGTGAGCCATTGCGGGATTTATGTCGGTGATGGAAAAATGCTGCATTGCGGAGATCCCATCGGCTACGCAAATTTGAATACAAGCTACTGGCAATCTCATTTTTACGCCTATGGGCGTTTACCGTGACAGGAGGTTTTGAAATGGCAACTACCAAAAGCATGAAAATTCAGGCCGAGATTGATAAGGTCAAGGCCAAAATCAGTGAACAGCAGGCCCGGCTCAAGGAGCTGGAGCAGAAAAAGCTGGAGGCGGAAAACAGCGAGATCGTGGACATTGTGCGCGGTATGAGCATTTCCCTTACGGAGCTCCCGCTGCTGTTTGAAAAGCTGAAGGACGGAGGTACTTTGGGACAAAGTGTCCCGAAGTCCGAAGAAGAAAAGGAGGAAAACTGAATATGAAACACTTTCGTATGTTGGCGGCGGGGCTTTGCTCCGCCGTTCTTTTATGCGGCTTTGCAATCCCGGCCTATGCCTATTCGGACGGCGGGAATGAGGAACCGCCTGTTGTGGAAGAAACTCCGGCCCCGGAGCCAGCGCCTACCATTACCCCGGGCGAGGGCTTTTCGGAGGATGGAAACCTTGTGACCCGCGATCTGCTCTACGATGCCGCAACCAATAAACAGTACATCACGGTGGAAACCAACGGCGGCAGCACCTTTTACATTGTCATTGACTATGACAAGCCCGTGGACGAGGACGGCGAACAGTATCACACCTACTTTCTGAACATGGTGGATGAAGCCGATCTGCTGGCGGCACTGGAGGCCGCTGGCGGAGAGCTTCCGGCCTGCTCCTGCACAGAAAAATGTGCGCCCGGAGCCATCCATACGGATTGCGAGGTCTGCGCGGTCAACATGACCGAGTGTGCTGGCACAGCTCCCGAACCCGCCCCGGTGACGGAACCTGCGGAGGAGCCGGAACCCGAGCCCCAGCAGAAAAGTAATACCGGGACGCTTCTGCTGATCTTGGCAGTGGCTGTTCTGGGCGGCGGTGCAGGCTGGTACTTCAAAATCTACCGCCCGAAGCATGAAAAAGCTGCTGTACCCGAAGAGGATTACAGTGAGGAACTGGCTGATTATGACGATCCCGAGGACGATGGGCCGCCTTGGGACGAGGACGATACCGAAAGCGAGGATAATGAATGAGATTTACCAACAACCCCTATGAGGGATTTATGAAAGAAAAAAGCTACTTTAAGGGTGTGCCGCCCAGCCTGCCGCCGAAGGGCTCCCGTTGTGACGGCTGCCCTTACTGGCGCGGGATTGGCTGCGTGTTCTGCTACCGGGAGCAGCTCAAACCACCGGGCAACGGGAGGTGATGCTGTGGGCCGAGAACTGACCCGGACAGAAAAAGCGGCAATCCGCAGGCTGGTGTCAAAATGGTGTGCCAACTATGACCGGGACTGCGGCTGCCTGCCGCTGGATTGCGAGTGCTATATGTTTGGAAAATGCTGGGCGGGGGCTTATTGCCGCTACTTCCGCGAGGCAGTTCTGCCCCTTGATCCGGCGCTGGAGGCTGCGCTGCTGGCAGAGGGGTCAAGGCCGGATTTCAAGGCTTGCCCGGTATGCGGCAGAGCCGTGGTTCCTGATGGACGGCAAACCTATTGTTCGGCGGCCTGTGCAAAGGCGGCACACCGCAGACAGCAGCGGGAATATATGCGAAAAAAGCGGGGCTGATGTGTTGACAATTAGGACACCCCAAACCCGCCTGTGACAAGGCTTTTTAAGGCCCTTTTCTGCGGGAGGCGTATGTTTCTACGTCCGCCCCTGTTTCCGTGAGATGCTGTCAACATTTTAGCTGCCGGGGCTTTGGGACAATTTGTCCCAAAGTTCCGGCTTTTGTGGAAGGAGGTACTATGCCGAAATATTATCCGATCAACGAAGAAGCCGCAAAGCGGGCAAAAGATATGAACAGCTTTTCCGACTATCAGCCGGGCTCCGCTACGGCGGGCTACCAGGCAATGGTCGATGAAGCGTATGCAGCGGCGGAACGCCAGAAAGCCCGTGTCGATCCCATGTACCACGATAAGATTGACGCTCTGGTGGATCGCTATGCCCGGAAACTTGCGGAAAATCTGAATGAACGCAATGTGATTGATGCCCGGGTGCCCTCTATTCTGATCTCCGGGGGCGGTAATTTCCCTGTGGCAAAAAAGCACAAGCAGAACGCCGCCCGGGATCGCAACTATGGAGAGTATGCGGAGATTTCAAAGCTGCTTGAGAAAATCCGCTCTGTTGGTATGGGCGGGATCAGCGCAGACGATGATCTGGCCGTGGAAAAGCTGACAAAAAAGCTGGAGGGGCTGGAGTCCCAGCAGGCCACCATGGAGGCAATCAATGCGTATTTTCGGAAACACAAAACGCTGGATGGCTGCCCGGAGCTTACGCCGGAGCAGGCAGAAAAGCTCAAAGCAGATATGGCGCAGTCATGGCACTTGGACAAAAGCAAGCCGTATCCCGCCTATCTGCTTTCCAACAACAACGCCAACATCCGCCGTGTACGCCAGCGAATTGAGGAACTGAGCAACCGCTCCGAGTTTGCAGGCTGGACATTCCCCGGAGGCGAGGCAAAAATCAACGAGGCTGAAAACCGTTTGCAGCTTATTTTCGAGGAAAAGCCCGATGCCGATCAGCGGCAGGAACTGAAAAGCAACGGCTTTAAGTGGGCTCCCAGCCAAGGGGCATGGCAGCGCCAGCTTAACCAGAACGCTATCCGTGCTGCGGCCCGGATAGACTTTCTGCGGCCCGAGGACGGTACAAGCCCCTATCAGCTCCAGCCGTTTGTGAAAAGAGAAAACAAAGAAATGTCTCGATGATGGGAGGTGTACTATGGACAAAAATCAAGGCTATTCGATTCTGAAGGCTGTTATGCTGGAAAATGGACGTGGATTTGCATTGGGCGAACATCCCACCGCGCCATCCCGCTATGTCACATGGGCCTGCTATGATGACAAAGACGGCCTGCGGCAGTACGAATGGGGTCACTATGGAAATGACCGCACCGCGATGGAACAGGATTTTACAGACCGGGTGCAGGACTATCAGCGTATTTATAACGTGGGGATCAGGCAGACCGAGGCTCCCGGTCTTTACAAGTATTATTCGACCCAGCGGCCTGTGGACATCGGGACATTCCCGAAGCCGCCCTATAACAAGCCGGATGAAATTTTCAATTACGATCAGCGCGTCCCGGTGGAAAATGGCTCGTTCTTGGCTTGGGGTTATCTTACCTATACCCGCCCCCTGACAGAAAAACAGGCATCCGACTATGAGCTGCGTCCTGCGCCTGATAATCCCGACAGGCCCCGTCCGATTGCCGAGCAGATGAAAAACGCGGCAAAGTTGGCGGAGGCAGATCGCGGCCCGGAGGCTCCGGCTCCCCAGCGCAGGCAGCCTGACCGTGACGATAGATAAGGAGGTGCGTATATGGAAAAGAAACGTGAACAGGATTTGTCTGTACTGGAGGCGCTGCGCCTGCACCGTGAATTTCATTTGCCGCGCCCCATTCCGGCAGACGAACAGGAAAAGCCGCTGGATAAGGTAAAGGAGCCGCCCCGCGCCTGCCGCAGCCGGGAGCGTGAGGAACGATGACAAAGAACCGCCGCCGTCCGATTCATCTTCATGTGATGGTGTCGGAGGCGGAACAGGCCCTGATTCAAGAACGTATGGCGGAGGCTGGCATCCGTAATATGGGAGCCTATATGCGGAAAATGGCCCTGAGTGGGTATGTGCTTCATGTTGACCTTTCGCCTGTTCGTGAGCTGGTTTCGCTCCAGCGGCGCTGCTCCAACAATCTGAACCAAGTGGCAATTCAAGCCAACACCTACGGCGCGATTTATCCCGAAGAACTCGCAGCCTTACAGCGGGACTATGCCGCGTTGTGGGGGCCGCTGTCTGATCTCTTGAAACAGCTCTCCGCGCTGGTAGAGCTCTGACCCGTCCGGGGAGTGGTTGATACCGCTCCCCGGTTTTTTCTACTTCGGGACAAAGTGTCCCAAAGTAAAAATACTATTTGCCGGAAGGAGGGATTTCTACGGCGACCACTTACATCCGCCCTTATAAAACAGCGGCGGGAAAAAGTGCAATTCAAACGATGGAGGATCGTTTCACCTATGGCCTGAACCCGGAAAAGCTGGGAGCCGTATCTTCCTATCTTTGCGATCCGAACACGGCTCCCGCCGAGTTTCTTCTGGTAAAAAGTCAATACCTTGCAGAGACAGGCCGGGCCGTATCTCACGGGGCCCTGTTCTTTCAGATCCGGCAGGCGTTCCTGCCCGGGGAGGTTACGGCGGAAGAAGCAAACCGTATCGGTTATGAAACGGCGATGCGCTGGACAAAGGGAAAGTATCAGTTCTTCGTCTGTACGCATACCGACAAGGCCCATATCCACAATCACATTTATTTCAATGCGACGGCCTTTGATCGCTCCCGGAAATTTCATAATTTCATCGGTTCATCTTTTGCCCTGCGGCGGCTCTCTGACCGGGTGTGCATTGAGCATGACCTCTCCGTAATCCAAAATCCCAAACAGCACAGCAAGGGCCGGTATCTCCATTATGGCCAGTGGATTGGGGAAAAGCCGCCCTCTGCCAAGCAGCGGGTACGGCTGGCTATTCTCGCGGCTTTGGAGAAAAAGCCCACAGACTTTGCCGACTTTCTTCGTCTCATGGAGGAGTCCGGCTTTTCGGTGAAACAGGGACGCGGCGGTGTCATCTCATTCCTTGCGCCCGGGCAGGAAAAACCGACCCGGCTCCGGGCTTCCACACTTGGAGTCGGATTTGACCCGGAGGACATCAAGGCGGTAATTGCCGGGGAACGTCCGCTCCCTGAGCTGCCAGAGGAGCCCACGGTTCCGCCACGGCGAGTTAATCTCATCATCGACATTCAAGAGCGTATGGCCCAGGGCAAGGGCCCAGCCTATGAACGATGGGCCAAGGTCTACAACTTAAAGCAGATGGCGGCTGCACTCCAGTATTTGCATGAGCATCATCTGACAGACTATGCGGCGCTGACGGCCAGCACCGAGGCTGCGGTGGATCACTTTCACAAGATGTCTGACGAGCTCCGTACAGCGGAGGAGGCTCTTTCCAAAACCTCGGAGCTGATGGCTGCCACGGTGGACTATGCCAAGACCCGCCCGGTGTTCGATGGGTACAAGGCTGCGCGGTACAGCAAAAAGTATCTGGCCCAGCATGAAGCAGAGCTTGCCACTTATCGGGCGGCAAAGGATACCATGAACACCATACTGAACGGCGAAAAGCTCCCTAAGATTGAGGCACTAAAAAAATCCCGCCGTGAGCTGGCAGGACAGAAAAAAGAGCTTTATGCAGAATATCGGGAGGCCCAGCGGCAAATGCGGGAGGCCGTGGCAATAAAAGCGAACATTGATCATCTGCTCGGCATAACAGACGAGCGTGAAAATAAGGCCCAGGAACGATAGTGACGGGCCGCAGACTACGGTGCAGCGCACCGGGACTTTGGGACAATTTGTCCCGAAGTACAGCGGGTTTGGGGAGCTCCCCAACAAGCATTTTTGCGGGCCCTGCGCCCTGCAAAAATTTCGGAGTGTGGCCACACCCGAATTGCTTGCCATTTAGCGGCACCCCCGAAAAGCCCCCTAAAAACGAGAAAAACGAAGGCCCTCTTTACTTGACCTCCGTTTCTCTGGCTTTTTGTAGTCCCTCTGCTGTAGCCTCCATGACCGTCAATTCCTTTTCGTCCATTGTATTGAGCAGCCTGTCAATATGCTGGCGGCAGTCGCTTTCGCCGTTCTGCCTGTCAGGATAAAAGAACTGGTCTACGGAAATATCCAACAGGGTGACGATTTGGTAAAAGGTGTTCAGGCTGGGATGCTGGCCCCGGTTCTCAAAATACATGATGGAACGAGGGGTACGGTCTACGAGCTGTGCAAGGTATTCCTGTGTCCAGCCTTTCGCCTCTCTCTTGCGCTTGATCTCCCGACCTAATGCGTGGAAGTCAAGCCGTCTGGTGTCTTGGTACATTCTCATATCACCCCTATATTATTTTACATTTCGGGTTTGACTATGAGAACGAAACACGATTTTATGTTTTAGTAGTATTTTATTGCCCGTCGGCAAGGTTGCCGATGTTACACGGACAAGGTATAATAACAGAAAGAAAATTTGAAAACTACACTTTAATCACAAAAATCTATGATACGCTATCTTTGGAGGTGTTATTATGCAAAGGATTTTAGTCGTTGAGGACGATTTTGATATTCAAGAACTTTTACAGAATTTTTTACAAGAAGCAGGATATGAAGTAGCTGTTGCAAATGATGGTGTCGAGGCACTATCTTTATTTGCGGGAGAACGATATGACTTGATTGTGTTGGACATTATGCTCCCCAAAATTGACGGTTACGGTGTCTGTGAATTGATACGCAAACAATCTGATGTTCCTATCATCATGCTAACCGCATTAAGCGGAGAAGAAGATCAGATTAAAGGATTGGATTTGCAGGTGGATGACTACATTACAAAACCGTTTTCTATGCCTGTCCTGCTCCGCAAAATTGCGGCTGTACTTCGGCGCAGTAACCGGGGAACAGATGAAAAGTATCAAATCATTACTTATGGCAATTTGCGTTTGAACTGTGACGGCTACACCGCCACAGTGGACGGAACTAATTTTGAACTGACACAAAAGGAATTTGAAATACTGCGGGAACTGCTGACCCATCAGGGCCGGATATTGACCCGGCAGAACTTGTTGGATAAGCTGTGGCGATATGATTTTTATGGGGACGAGCGTGTTGTTGATACCCATATCAAAAATCTACGAAAAAAATTGGGAATAGATTTCATTCAAACAATCAGAGGGGTGGGATATAAAGTTGATAAAGAGAATTAAAGGCAGTCTGTTTGCTAAAGTCTTTATTCTGACTGTGGCAGTTTTGCTCTGCGTGAGCTTTCTTGTCTATGGCGTTTTGGCTTGGTATATGCCTCAAACCTATTCTAACAATCTCAATGCGGCATTAGATGAACAGGCCAGCGACTTTATTTATGAATTAGAACATATCCGTATGCAGGATAGCGGCGGACTTTTTGACCAGTTTCTTCAAAACACAACGATTAGCATGGTGGAGCTTTATACTGCTGATGGTGTTCTAATGGAAACACCGTCTAACCAAAATGACTTTAACGATGGGATCACCGGGGAGGCTCTTGGCGGAACATCTTATGAAAGTGTGCCAATTATATCCAACAGCTATTACTTCTCATTTGCAGATGATAATAGCCAATATATTTTAACAGTTTATGGAGAAGCCTCTCAAATCGCAGAACTGCGGCAATCATTTGTAAGTGTATTACCGATTTTGTTTTGCGTTATTCTCCTTGTATCATTGGCAACTGCTTGGGGGTATTCTCGTATCATTACAAACCCGGTATTAAAAATCAGTCGGATTTCTAAAGAAATGTCTGATATGCGGCTGGAATGGCAACTTGAGGAACGCCGTTCTGACGAGCTGGGTGTACTGGAGAATAGCTTGAATACGCTGTCCCGGAAACTATCTGCTACCTTGGAGGAGTTGCAAAGTGCAAATCTCCAGCTCCAAAAGGATATTGAACATCAAAAGGCGCTGGAACGGGCACAACAGGATTTCTTTTCTTCCGCTTCCCATGAACTGAAAACCCCTATCACCATTATCAAGGGTCAATTAGAGGGGATGCTATTGGGTATAGGGGCATATAAAGACCACGAAAAGTATCTTGCCCGATCCTTGGAAGTTGCGGCTACGCTTGAAACGATGGTGCAGGAAATATTAACGATTTCAAGGCTGGAAACCAATGTTGATTTCAAAATGGAGCATTTTGATTGCGCTCCCATGATACATGGCTATTTGAGGGAGATTGATGATTTAGTGGCAACAAAAGAACTGCAAATACATCTTGCTATACAGTCTCCCGCTTTTATAAACGGGAACAAATTGCTGATTGAAAAGGTGTTCTCCAATTTGATTTCAAATGCTGTAAAGTATTCGCCGCATGGAGCAAGCGTTGATATTATTTTGCAAAATACCAACGGACGCTTTTTGTTCTCCGTAGAGAACACAGGTACACATATACCAGAAGATGATATTCCCAAATTGTTTGACGCTTTTTATCGTATGGAGCAATCCCGCAGTAGAAGAACAGGCGGTAGCGGCTTAGGGCTTTATATGGTTCAAAGAATTTTACAACAACATAACAGCTATTGTGAGGCTTGCAACACAGAAAACGGTGTTAAATTCTTCTTCACGATTTAGCGGACAATCAACGGCAGGTGAACAACCTGCCGCTTTTTTTAACTACACATAAATCACAAACTAATCCCAAAGGTATCCCAAAATGCTTTGCTATACTTGGGGTACATTCAAAGAAAGGATTGGTAAACACTATGAGAAGAATGGCATTATGCGCTGCGTCTATGCTCTTATTAGGCTGTTTGGCTGGATGCAGCACGACACCACAGAACAGCCAGGAACAAGGTAATCCCGTTATCAAGGAAGAAATCAGTCAACCTCTTGGCAGCTCTGAGGCGCTTGGAAACAGCGAGGATAGCTCGGCACTTTCCGCCGCAGACAAAGAAAAAATGTTTGCACCTTATGAACAATATGGGATGACCTATGATGCGGTCAAAGATGAACTTACCTATAACGGGAATTTGGTTCGATGGTTTGAGGACTATTATCCCATCGGTAACAATGAAACCGCCGGTATTGATTTTCTAAATGAAAACGGCACAGTAGATGTGTATGCTGTACGGGATTTAGAGAGCTTTTCAAAAGCGGCTGACGGCTCCGTTGATCCGGCGGGTAAGCTGATTGGCTTAAAAGAGTTTACCCAGCAGGAATTTGACGCACGGGATATTGAGGCGTTGAAAAACAGCACATCCGTTGCTATGGCAGGAACGCCGCTTGAAGATAGCGAAACTGCAAAGCTCGTTGCAGAGTATGAGGCATTTGGAGTAACCTATGATGCCGAAAAAGATCAGTGGTATTTCAATGGTGAGGAAGTCCGCTATTTCCGGGATGTTCTCACTTCTAATGGTGAAAGTCTCACCAGCGGAAAATTCCGAGGCGAAATGAGAACGCTTGGAAGTGGTGTTGGTACAATAGACATTTATACCGTTCGTGATTACGGCCACTTGAACAGCGAACATCACGGAACATTAACTGGCATCGAGAAATACAGTCAAGAGGAGTTTGACGAGCATACACAGGCCGGAATATCTGGAAACCAATCCATAGGTAATGCAAGCCATAACTAAACAAAGCATTTAACTGCCGCACGACGGCAAAAGAAAAAAAGCCGTCGTACAGCAGCCTATCAATACGCCTATTTGAAACGGCGGCTCAATTTTCAGAGCCGCCGTTTCTCTTTGGATATTCAGTAACCCCACGGCGGCCCATAGGAGGGTGTCGCCGTGTCCATCTTACTTTCTCACAATTCCCATGACCTTCACCAGCTAAAAAAAGCGTAGCTCCCCCTCCGGGACAGTCTGACTATGAAGGTACAATATATCAGTACAATTATGATAATGTAATTTCATGCGTCTGCATAGCGTCTTGCTGTGCGGGCGCTTTTTTGTACTTCGAGACAAATTGTCCCGAGGTGCGGGGCGGCTCCCCGGGATGCCGCTCCCCACCGAGCCCCGTTTCGGTCACTCATCCACCCAACACCGAAACGGAGGTTTATTTATGACTACAATCAATCTGAAGGATTTTTATTATTGGTACACACAGGATCAGTTTATTGAGGTTTCTGACGAGGTAGCCGAAGTGTTTGTGTCCGATGCCCGGCACGAAATGGCCTACCAGCGGCGGCTCTCCCGGCATAAGGCGCAGTATTCTCTGGACTGCGATGACGGGATCGAATATTCCGCCTGCCTGCATGAGCCAACGCCCCAGGAGCTTCTGGAGCGCATGGAGCTGTTCATCCGTCTGTGGAACGCACTCAACTCTTTACCGGAGATCCAGGGCCGCAGGATTGATGCCCACATCATTCTTGGAAAGAGCATCAAGGAAATTGCCGAGGCCGAGGGCGTACATGAGGAGTCTGTCCGCCAGTCGATCAAGCGTGGCCTTGAGCGTATGAAAAAAACTTTTTGATTTTTTCATTTTCCCCACTTGGAAATGATGAAAAAATGTCTCGGTTTATGAAAGGGGATATTCTTCTTTTCGCAGATAAACAGCGGCGACCCCGGGCATAGTCCGGGGAGCCGGGTGGCGGGTGCGCTGTGACTTTTTCTTCGGAAGAACGAGCGAACAACACCA
>NZ_QWGI01000037.1:0-22855 GCF_003435125.1 Clostridium sp. AM25-23AC
GATATGCGGGAGGCGTATCCTATTTTTGATAAGGAGGTTTTACCGTGAGATTAACGGCAAAGGAACTGGAACAAATGAAAAGCGTTGACATCGGCGCAGTGGCTCCCGAGTCCCTGCCGGATGTGAGCGGTATGATCTTTGACACCTCTCTCCCCCGGGAGGAGCGGATCGCTCTGTTTTTGCAGGCGGTAGAAAATCCATACTGCTTTTGCATCGGCGGGATCGGTGTAAAAATTGAATTTGCGGAAAGCGGGCCGTCCTTGCAGGACACGCTGACGGACTTCCTTCTCCGGCAAAAAAGCGGGCTGTAACTTCGGTTATGGCCCGTTTCTACTTTGAGACAAAGTGTCCCGAGGCGGAGGCATCCTTGTTGTCCCGCCCGAGCAGAGGTATAATATAGATGTAATGTGATAGGGAAGGAGGAACAATGGCACGAACAAAAAACAGAGGATTGCAACAGAGTTTCTCTCCCTCTTATACCGTCCGCCGCTGGCGGCTGGGCGCATACATCCGGCTCTCCAAGGAGGACTTGAAAAAGGGAAAGGACGACAGCAACAGCGTCATCAACCAGCGTGATCTGCTCAATGACTTTTACCAGAAGCATATCGGAGAATTTGAAAGTGTTTCCGAATATGTAGACGATGGACACACAGGAACGGACGCCAACCGGGAGAACTTCCAGCGGCTCCTTTCCGATGTAATGAGCGGAAAAATTAACTGCGTGGTAGTAAAAGACCTGTCCCGCTTCGCACGAAATTATAGCGATGCCGGAAGTTTGATCGATAACCTGTTTGTTCAAATGGGTGTTCGCTTTATCAGCCTTGCTGAGAATGTGGACAGCTACAAGAACCCCGACAGCGTTTCAAATATCATCGTTCCCATTACAAACGTGATGAACGATAATTACTGCTATCAGACTTCCAAAAAGATCCGGCAGGTATTTGATTACAAACGGCGCAACGGCCAGTATATCGGAGCATTTGCTCCTTACGGCTATGTAAAGCACCCAAAGGACAAGCACAGGCTGATTGTTGATCCCGATGCTGCTGAAAATGTCAAACTCATTTTCACAATGCTTATTCAAGGGTCATCAAAACGTGCTATCGCGCTGTACCTGAACGAACACGGCGTACCGAGCCCCTCGGCTTACAAGGTACAAAAGGGCTTGCCTGTTTCGACAAGAGGGTATGACGATCCTATGTGGGGAGTCCGCATGATCCACTCCATTCTTACCAATCCGACCTACACCGGGGATTTAGCCCAAGGCCGAAGCCGGGTGAAAAGCTACAAGGTACACCAGATTGAAGCTGTTCCACGCGAGGAATGGGTGGAAGTGGCTGGAACGCATGAGGCCATTATCGACTATGAAACTTTCGACAAGGTACAGGCTCTCTTACAGCGTGATACCCGTACTTCCCCGAAAGGCCGTGAGGTACATTTATTCAGCGGCTTTCTGAAATGTGCCGATTGCGGGCGGGCCATTACCCGATGCGTTGGCAAGAACAACAATGTATATTATTCTTGCTCAACCTACAAGAATCGTTCCCGGACAGCCTGCACCATGCACTCAATCAAGCATGAACGGCTGGAGGCTGCTGTTTTGTTCGCTGTACAGCATCAGGTACATTTGGCTGTTTCCTACTCGGAAATCGTCACGCAGATCAATTCCGCTCCAATCAAAAAAAGCCAGTCTTACCGACTGGACGATCTGATAGCTGCAAAAGAGCGGGAACTGACAAAGATAACACGCTACAAGCAATCTCTTTATCAGGACTGGAAAGACGGTGAAATCACCCAGCAGGAATACCGGGATATGAAGGCTGACTACGAACGGCAGACTTCTGATATTTCCGCGGTGCTTACCCGGCTGAACGCTGAACGCGCAGAACTGGCAAACGGTGTGGACAACGAGCATCCTGCACTGGTAGCCTTTATGAAGTATCAGAACATTGAAGCCCTCAACCGTGAAATCTTGGTTGAACTTGTGGACTATATCAAGGTCTATGAAAACGGCAATATCAGCGTGAAATTCAAATTTGCTGACGAGCTCCGCAAGATTGCCGAGTACATTGAAATCAACACTACGGAAGATACCACAGTAGCGGGCTAACCCCCGCTACGAACCCCTTTGACAGTGTGTTTTCCTAATAGGCGCTAATCATAGGCTTTATGATTTATTGGAGTTGTATATGTTACAAATCAAGCATCCATGATGCTTTCAGTAGTGGACAGTAAGCTGCGGATGGAGATGGGTTCAGGGAAGATGCTGACCGATATTCTGGAGCCGCTGAGAGGGCTGTATGACTATATTATTGTAGACACCTGTCCATCGCTCGGAACATTGACAATTAACGCATTGACGGCGGCTGATGAGGTGATTATTGCCGTCAATCCGCAGCTTTTGGCAATGATGGGATTGCAGGATTTTATCCGAACAGTGAAGAAAGTCAGAAGTAGACTGAATGATCGCTTGCAGATTGCAGGGATCCTGCTGACTATGTGTGATGTCAGAACAAATCTCTATAAGGTAATCACAGAACAGCTGACGGATACTTTTGATGGACAGATTCGGATTTTTAAGAGCATCATACCAAACACAGTAAAGGTGGGAGAATCAATTTATTACAGTGAGCCGCTTCTGGAATATGCTCCGGAGAATAAGGCTTGTAAAGCATACCAGAATCTGGCGGAGGAGGTGGATGGGGATGAAAGCTAATGCACCAAAAAGAAAAGTATTTCAGGACGCACTGGATCTTCTTGCTGAGGATTCGGTGAAGAATACGCCAGTGGCTGTGAATGGAATTGTTTCTATTCCTGTTGAGGAAATACATCCTTTTCATGACCATCCGTTCCGGCTGTATGAGGGAGAACGCCTGGAAGATATGGTACAGAGCATCAGGGAGCATGGAGTGCTGAATCTGCTGATTGTGAGGAAGGCTGCAAGGGGCTATGAGATGCTTGCAGGACATAACAGAACCAATGCGGCAAAGATAGCAGGATTGACAGAGGTACCTGCGATAGTGAAGACGGATCTGTCTGATGAGGATGCTTATGTATATGTGATCGAGACGAACCTGTTGCAGAGATTTTTTGCGGAACTGCTTCCATCGGAGAAGGCGGCAGTGCTGGTGGCACGTTATGAGAAGATAAGCAGTCAGGGGAAACGAAATGATATCCAGCAGGAGATTGAGACTCTGAAAGAAACCTGTGGACACGATGTCCACAAGTCCAGAAAGAGAACCTGTGGACATGGTGTCCACAAGTCACAGAAAAGCCGTAATGGCTTGGTGAGGAATATGGAATGACTGGAGGAATATTGCCAGATACATGCGGCTGGATCGGCTGATTCCGGAGTTTAAGGATGCTGTGGATAAGGGAACATTGGCAATGGTAGCCGTAGTGGATTTGTCCTATCTAAATGTAAAGATGCAGAAGATGATTCATCAGGTAGCTGAGGCAGAAAAAAAATTGAAGCCAAAGCAGACAGGGGAACTGCGAAAATTTGGAAAGGAGATTACCAGGGAGGCTGTGGAGAATGTACTGACAGGCAAGGAGCGGAAGAAACCACAGAGTGTGTCAGTGAAGCTGCCAGCGGAACTGTATGAGAGATATTTTGCACAGATGGACACCGGAGAGGTGCAGGAGATTATGGAGAAGGCACTGGAAGCGTATCTGGGAAAGGAGGCAGCAAGTGTTTGATAAGAAAGATCTTGAATGTCTGGATCCAAGGTATTTTGAGATTATATGTATGAATGACCGGGATGCGACCATCATGTCCCGGAATACAGGGCATGTGTGGTACATACATAATCCGGAATATCCCCTGCCTGGATCCTGCATTATTTTTCATAAATATAAGGTTTCACATCCGTATCATCAGCATGGCCGCAGTAATACGCTGCGTTAGGCTGTGCGGAGTATTAAAAGCCATGACCGATGGCAGACGAGGAACCGTAAATAGTGTGTAATTAGAGATTTTATACTTTTAAACGAATAAAATCATTGACGATATTCGTTCAAAAGTATAAAATTATTCTGTAACTATTAAACATTGTATTTACATGAGGATGAACAATGGATTATATGACTATCTCAGAGGCTTCTGAAAAATGGGGGATTTCAAGAAGACGAATACAGGTTTTATGTACAGAAGGACGAATTGATGGAGTAGTAAAATTTGGCCGTCAATGGGCTATTCCGGAAAATGCGGATAAGCCAAGTGACGCTAGAATAAAAACCGGAAAGTATATAAAAGGAGACACGGATTTATGACAAAACGTAAATTAAAAATATTTTCTTTTTTTTCAGGAAGTGGTTTTTTGGATCTGGGATTTGAAAAAAATGGATTTGAAATTGTGTTTGTGAATGAATTTCATCCTGCTTTTATGAAAGCATATAAGTATTCAAGAAAAAAAATGAAAATAAAGGAACCTGAATATGGTTATTTTAATGGAGATATAAACGAGTTTTTATTGAATAGAAAGAATGAATTGTACCAGTGGATGCAGGATGCAAGGAAAGATGGAAGTCTGGTTGGCTTTATCGGAGGACCGCCGTGTCCAGATTTTTCTATTGCTGGTAAAAATAAGGGAAGAGATGGTGATAATGGAAAATTGTCGCTTTCGTATACGAATCTGATAATCAATATGAAACCGGATTTTTTCTTGTTTGAAAATGTAAAAGGATTATGGAGAACAGCACGCCATAGAGCTTTTTATGAAGAATTGAAACAGAATATTTCATGTGCAGATTATGTGATGACAGATCGGCTTACTAATGCTCTTGAATATGGGGCACCTCAGGATAGGGACAGGATTCTCCTTTTTGGTGTTCAAAAATCTGTTTTAAAACAAAATAATATTGAAGAATTTCCATGGGAAAGATATCAAAAATTTACTCTTGAAGAAGTAAAAAGTTTCCCCTGGCCAGATGTAGAGCCGTTTTTTAAAGATAGTAGAACAAACTGCCCGGAAGGTATACCACGGGAATTAACCGTTGAATATTGGTTTGAAAAGAATGATGTAGAACATCATCCCAATGGAAAAGATCACTTCATTCCGCGTGGTGGACTGGCACGGATGCAGACAATTAGCGAGGGCGATGTGAGTAAAAAATCATATAAAAGACTACATCGTTGGAGATATTCACCCACCGTGGCGTATGGAAACAATGAGGTGCATCTGCATCCTTATAAAGAAAGAAGACTTTCAGCGGCGGAAGCAATGTCATTACAATCGCTGCCAAAAGAATTTGAGCTGCCAGAGGAAATGACACTGACAGATAAATTTAAAACTATTGGAAATGGCGTTCCATATGTTCTTGCCAGTGGAATAGCTAAAACAATTTTTGATTATATGGAGAATGACTACTAATGAAAAAAACACTTCAGGATGTATTAAATGATATTCAGGATAACTTGATAGGAAAAGAACTACATGGTATTTCTGGCACTGCTTCTTCTTTTAGAATATCAGAAATTGATTATGAAAAAGATTATATTGTTTTAGATGTTCAGGGAAAAAGGAGAACCTGGTCCTTCGAGAGACTGGAAAGAGTCTGGAAGGAAATGTATTACCGTCCGGCAGCGAATGTTGAAATAGTATTTGGGGGGTCTGGATCAAGTCGGAATCAGGTAGAAACAATCTATGCAAATCTTGGATACATTGAATGGTTATATGTAAATGGGAAGAAAAATATTGCATATGTGGGTGAGGATACGCATACATATGGTACATTGAAACATATGGATGAGGAGAAGGAAATTGAATACCAGAAAATGATGGAAGAACCAGAGCCACATAATCCCCTTTTGAGTCCGGATGAAATAATGGGGATTACTGGTGGAAATACGATTAGGTTTTACACAGGATATACTTCTGGATATGAAAAAAATAGAATTTTATTTGGAGCACCGGGAACAGGGAAAAGTTATACGTTAAATAAGGAAAAGGATATTCTGCTAGGCGGTGACAATACGCGGAATTATGAAAGGGTTACATTTCATCCAGATTATTCGTATGCCAATTTTGTAGGAACTTATAAACCTGTTCCAGATAAAGATGAGGATGGACATAATGTGATAACTTACAAGTATGTGCCAGGACCTTTTATGCGAATTTATGTTAAAGCAGTGCTTAGTGGAAGAACAGAGAATGTAAAGCCGTATCTTCTGATTATAGAAGAAATAAACCGTGCGAATGTTGCGGCAGTCTTTGGGGATATCTTTCAGTTGCTAGACATGGATGAAAAAGGAGTTAGCGAATATCCTATTCAGGCCAGTGAGGATATGAAAGAATATCTTGCAACTGAATTAGGAGGCCTGCCTGATGATTTTGAGCAGATTCGTATTCCAGATAATATGTTTATATGGGCGACAATGAATAGTGCGGATCAGGGTGTATTTCCAATGGACACTGCTTTTAAAAGAAGATGGGATTTTACATATCTTGGAATAGATGATAGTGAGGAAGAATTGATTGGAAAATATGTGATTTTGGGAAGTGAAAATAAGCAGAAAGTTGAATGGAACAAATTACGAAAAGCAATTAATACTTTTCTCGCTAAACAAAGAGCTAATGAAGATAAGCAGCTTGGTCCCTATTTTATCTCAAGAAATGTTGTGATTCCAAAAGAAGGCGATATGATCGACAGGGAAAAATTCATCAGGACATTTAAGAGCAAAGTAATTATGTATTTATTTGAAGATGCGGCCAGGCAAAAAAGATCAAGTCTTTTTGAAGGATGCTTTGAAAATAGCACCAGATATTCTGAAATTTGTAAAGAATTTGATGAAAAAGGAATCGGTATTTTTAATCATGACATCCAGATTGATTCTGAACCCGAAGATATTCCACAAAAATCTGAATAAAAATAAGGAGCACAGATGTTATGGTGTCTTTATTCGTTAAGGAACAAAAACGATATACTAAGAAAAAATTGTGTGAATTATTTGCATGCTCAGAGGAGAAGACTGTTCATTTATTAAAGCGGCTAAAAGAATTTGGTGTTGTGAAAGCATCAGACAGCCAGAAAGATATGGATGAATTACTGGAAGAAGATATAGCAGTAAGTGATGTTGAAATTGGGCGAGACGAGTATTTCTATGTCTTTACGTTTGTGGGAATTGTCATAATAGAAGGTATGGTACTTAAATGTTATCCTAAATACCTTAGCAAAACAAAAAATCCAAAAGATGAGCTTATCCAGATTTTAAAAGTTCTTGAAAAGTATAACTCTAAAGAACAGATAGTACAGATCATTAGTGAAAATACTGACGGATATTCATTCAATTTGTTGGCTGTTTTACTGTTTTTTATGTATGATTATTATGAAAACGGTGTGTATGATAATATGCAGGAGATTGTGGAAACTAATGGGGTAGGAGAAATACTTTGGGATAAGACGATAAATGAAACGTTTACGCTGTTGTCAGATAACAGACCATATTATATCGAGTTGCAGACGCGAAAAAGAGCAAGTGATAATTATGATTATTTTAAGCGTTTACATGAGTGTATACTTACTGAGGCTTCAAAAGAACTGGAAGATGCAGATTTGCTTGATTTGTTTGAGATAACGGAAATAGAATTGAGTGATGAGAAAATCTCTGATTTTGGAGAAGTGGATTATATTTTATACCGAATAGAAAAGGAAGTAAACAGGCAGTTTAACACCCGCAAACAACTTCTTCTTAAAACCATGTATGCTTATATTCAGCAGAATGTAAGTCTGTATAATACGGATTGTTTATCGATGTTTGGGACAACCAGTTTCAATTTGGTATGGGAAAAGGTATGTTCCGATATTATGGACAACCAGCTGAATGAAAAACTGGGAGCATTAAATCTTCCAGTACCACTTGGAAAAGAATATAATAAAAAGGACAGGCTGATTGATTTGATTGAAAGACCGTTATGGTCAATAACAGGAAAGACAGCAAAGGATACATTAATACCGGATTTGATTTCAATAGCCAAAAGTAGCACGGGCTATGATTTTATCATTTTTGATGCAAAATATTACAATGCACGTTTAGAAGTAAATGTTGCGCCCAAAGGTCAGCCAGGAATAGAATCTATTACAAAACAGTATCTGTATCAACTGGCATATCAGAAATTTATAAAAGAACATGGATTCGTCAAAGTACGAAATTGTTTTCTGATGCCAACTGAAGAAGGTAAAATTATAAAAAAGGGCGAGGCTTCTCTGAAAATGCTGGAAGCACTAGGACTGCAGAATATAAAAGTAAGATTTATTCCAGCAAAGACGGCTTATGAATATTATTTGGCAGGAAGAAAGATGGATTTTGGATTATTGGAACTATAAGCTGAAAATATAAAGGAGAACATGCTTATGGGCGATGTGCTTACACCAGAACAGCGGCGAAAAAATATGCAGCATATATGTTCAAAAAATACTAAAATCGAAGTTATACTTAGAAAAGCACTGTGGAAAAGAGGATATAGGTATAGGAAAAATTACAAGGAGTTGCCTGGAAAACCAGATATTGTATTGACAAAATATAAAATTGCAATTTTCTGTGATGGTGAATTTTTTCATGGAAAGGACTGGGAAGTTCTGAAGCCACGATTAGAGAAGGGAACTAATAGTAATTTTTGGATTAGCAAAATATCAAGAAACCGTGAGCGAGATGATGAGATTAATAAAAAGCTACTGTTTATGGGATGGACGGTAATTCGATTCTGGGGAGATGATATAAAAAAGAATACGGATGAATGCGTCAAAGTGGTGGAAGAAACTATTTTTGAAATGAAAATGTTAGAAGAAACATTGTGATGCAGAGGAGGAATTAGCATTGCAGAATGATAAAATACCAAAAGTATTTATTTCCTATTCATGGAGTAGTGATGCCCTTGTACTTGAACTTGCACAGAGATTAGTTTCTCATGGTGTAGAAGTTGTTCTTGACAAGTGGGATTTAAAAGAAGGGCATGATAAATATGCATTTATGGAAAGATGTGTTAATGATCAGGAGATTACAAAAGTGCTTATAGTTTGTGATAAAGCATATGCACAAAAAGCAAATGATCGAACCGGTGGCGTGGGGGATGAAACGGTAATTATTTCCAGTGAGATATATGGAAATGCAAAACAAGAAAAGTTTATTCCTATTATTGCTGAAAGGGATGAAGAAGGGAAAGAATATGTGCCAACTTATATAAAAACGAGGATATACATTGACCTTTCAGATTCTGAAAAATATGAAGCTGAATATGAGAAACTACTTAGAAATATATATGAAAAACCCCAATTTGTAAAACCCAAGTTAGGTAAAATACCAGAATGGTTGGATGAGGAAAAAACAAATTTTTTCCCATTGAAGGATCTGATTCGTCAGATCCAGGGAAGTAATATAGAGAAAAAAAGAAAGAGTTGTATATCAAGGTTTCAGGAAATATACATTGATGCGTTGAAAGAATATTATATATGTAATGCGAAACCAGAAGAGGCATATAATAATTTTGTAAATTCAAAACCAATTCGTGATATATATTTAGATTTTATTGAGGCAATAGCGGAGACAGATGAAAATTATGCGGAAATTTTAGCGGAAAATTTTGAATATATGTATAATAAGTTGACATGTATAAAAACGTTTAATACATCTGCAAACTCGGCTTCTTCTGGTGATTTCGATATATATAAAAATCTTCTATGGGAATTGTTTATTTGTGCTATCGTATATATGAGACATATTAAAGATTATGCAGCAATAAACGTGTTATTGACATATACTTATTTTTTAGAAACGAATGCGTTTGGAGGAGCGATTAGACAAAATAATTATACTGCATTCAGATATCACAGCACTATTGTTGAAGAAGTATATAAACCTGGGACAGAGATGAAAAATAAATTTACTTTAATGGGAGATACAATTTGTAATCAAAGAGAGAAGCTCCCTGTGTATACATCGGAATCAATAGCGGAGGCCGATTTGTTCCTGTATCAAGTGTGTAATGCATATGACTTAGCAGACGATGGAAACCGTTGGCATGATACGTACTGGTTCCCAACTTGTTATGTCTATGCAAAGAAAGGGCAGTTAGAATGGGAAAAAATGAAATCTCGCAGATATTGTAAGAAAATGCAGTTATTATTCAGCGTAGATAATATTGATGAATTAAAAGAGAAAATAGGCAAATGTGTACATAATTCAGACATGAAATATTCGGGGAGTTGGGATGCGGCACCTGCTATATTAGATTGGATTAAAATTGATGATATTGGAACTCTGAATTGATATATACATATTGAATTATTGGAATACATGATTAGAATGCATATTCCGCAGAATCTGCAATGTGTGGAGTTGATGCAATAATTGACGGAGCATACCATAGTAAATCAGCGGTAATTAGTTTGATTAATATGGACGAAGGCGAATATGAAAATTATATCAAGCATGCCCTTAGAGTCATCAATAATAGGACTGAAAAATTAGTATACTAAGGTTAAATTTTTTGTTATGTTTATTTGTATAGCAATCCTTTTGGTGCACTAAATTTAATAATAGGGAACTTTTGTAACAAACAACATGTCAAAAAGTTCCCTAAATAATTCTTGATAATTAGGGGACTTTTTAATATGATATATAGCATAAAAGTTCCCTAAAAAGAGAGAGGTGAAATGAATGGGAGCAAATTATTCAGAAATTCAAGAATTATTACAGAAAAAAGCGGATATACAGGCGAGGCTTAGTCTGATGCCATATGATGGAAATCCGGAAATTAAGGAATCAAATGGTTCAAAATACTTGTATATGCGTAAGCGAGTAGCAGGTAAATTGACCTCTACTTATGTAGACGTATATTCAGATGAACTATATCAGTTGCTTTTGCGTAATGCCAAGGAACGCAAAGATTTAAATAAAGCCATTCGTAAAATCAATAAAGATTTAGCGGCACTTGGTTACGAAGATAAAGAACTTTCAGCGAGAGTATTACAAAATTTGGATTTTGCCAGAGCAAATTTGAAAGCGAACATTTATGATCAGGCAGTGTTAGAAGGTGTCGCAACGACATTTCCGCAAACGGAGGATATTATCGAGAATGGACAAGTCCATGGGGTATCGGCTACGGATGTGCAGAAGATTCTTAATTTGAAACACGCCTGGGAATTTATCTTAGATAGAGATGTGATTCAGAGTGAAAGTAATTATCATATGCTTTGTCATATTGCAAAGTTGGTTAATGAAGGTTTCTTTTATGATGGAGGTCGTATTCGTGGTATTCCTGTGCAGATAGGCGGAACAAGCTATGTACCACCATTACCTATTGAAACAGTGGTTATCGAGCGAATAGATGAAATTAGAAGTCAGGATAAAGAGCCAATAGAGATAGCGATTGAGTTATGTATGTACTGTATGAAAACGCAGGTGTTCAAAGATGGAAATAAGCGAGCATCGGTTATTTTTGCCAATCATTATCTGATTGCACAAGGTATGGGATTTTTAGTTATACCGGAAAAGGATGTACCGGAATTTAAGAAGTTATTGGTGCAATATTATGAAGGTGAGCCACTAGAGGTCATTGGCGCATTCTTAAAAGAGCGTTGTTGGAAGAATTTTTAGAATGTTATTGAAACGTAAAGTGGACATTGAAACTGCAAAAGCGGACATTGAGGGTGTTAACTCCCTTCATAAAACTGCCCAAAACAAATCTGCGGACCGATATATTACCAAATCCGACAGCAGTATTTGCACTGTTTTTGCATTATAATGGTGCTAGAAAATATCGGCGCACCCGTCACACGTCAGTCAAGTCAAACGGTCTGTACGCCAAATTTAGACAGTAGCATTGATTAAACATGGCAAAATAACAAAGGGTGTAAAAAGCAAGTGTTTATGCGGGGGCGCGGGATGTTGAGGTCTGAAATAATGATACCGCATGTGGAGACGGTAGTCTTGATGTCAAGGAAAGATAAATAAGTGCCAGAAAGCGGCGTATTTCCGGGCTTTTTCGGAGGTTTGGATTTGAAGCCATACTTCTGAAAAAGCTCGGTTATTTTATATGGAAACATATCTATCGCGAAATCTGTGTCAGGTTGTAACCTCGGATTAGATGCCACGATTTGAGGCAGTGGATTAGATGTCAGGTATTTCGGGCTGATTTTTGAAAAACGGAAAGGGCTGACAACCAATCCGGTAACTCGACCATTTGGGGAGTTTGTAGGCAGTGGAATAGATGTGAAGGGAAATTCGGTAAGTCGGAATTTTGGAGGTTATTATGGCTTTTGATTTTAAGAAAGAATTTAAAGAATTTTATATGCCTAAGAATAAACCAGAGATTGTAAATGTACCTAAGGCAAATTATATTGCAGTTAGAGGAAAAGGCAATCCAAATGAAGAAGGCGGAGCATATCAACAAGCAATCAGTGTTCTATATGCTGTTGCATACACATTAAAAATGAGTTACAAGACCGATTATAAAATTAAAGGCTTTTTTGAATATGTTGTTCCGCCATTGGAAGGTTTTTGGTGGCAGGATGATGTCGTGGGTGTAGATTATACAAATAAATCTGCTTTTAACTGGATTTCTGTTATTCGTTTGCCTGATTTCATTTCTAAAGCTGATTTTGACTGGGCGATAGAAACAGCAACGAAAAAGAAGAAAATTGATTGTTCGTCAGCAGAGTATCTTACGATTGATGAAGGATTATGCGTTCAAATTATGCACATAGGTTCTTTTGATAATGAGCCAGCAACCGTTGCTCTTATGGATACTTATATAGAACAAAATGGGTATGTCAATGATATTAACAAAGATAGATTGCACCACGAGATTTATATGTCTGATGCAAGAAAGGTTGCTTCAGAGAAATGGAAAACTGTAATTAGACATCCGATTAAGAAAGCGTAAAATCGAAAGTTGCGGAGGTGAACAGAATGGACACAACAACACAGGACACTCTGTTTTTCTTTGATCGGCATCAGGCTGTTTATCCGCTGTATGAGTGCTTTCAGAAAAAACTGCTTGCCAGATTACCCGAAAGCCGAATCAAAGTACAAAAATCTCAAATCTCATACTACAATCGGCATCTTTACGCCTGTATATCCGTCTTGAAGGTGAAAAGGAAAGCTGAACTGCCGAATGACTATTTTGTGCTGACACTGGGGCTGTCCGCTCCGCTGGAATCAAACCGGGTAGCGGCAAAAACCGAGCCGTATCCGGGACGGTGGACAACGCATTTTGTTATCAGCAGTCCGTCCGATTTGGACGAAGAACTATTTGATTGGATTGAGCAAGCATATCAATTTGCTCAAGGAAAATGATGCTGTACATTTCCTGTTTGACGGAGTGATGGATATGAAAATCAGAGAAGTGGATAAGAATAAAAAGCAGTTTATAGCCGAGGAAGTGATTGTGATTTACCTGTACCTGGCCATTCTGGTAGCGGAACTGGAGTCCCAGCTTTACATTCTGGCTGAGGGATTGTGATTCCTGCTGCGCCAGGGAAGCCATAATCGTAATCAGGACCTCACCCTTGGCATCCATTGTATTGATGGCTTCCTTTTCGAAGAAGACGGGAATGTTCTTATCCTTCAGCTGGCGGATGTATTTCAGGCAGTCCAGCGTGTTTCTGGCAAATCGGCTGATGGACTTGGTGATAATCATGTCGATGTTTCCGGCCTCGCAGTCGTCAATCATACGGTTAAAGTCCTCACGCTTTTTGGTGTTGGTGCCGGAAATACCATCATCGGCGTAGATACGGTACCAGAAAGGTTCTTGATACTCTGCCAAAGTCCTGAACACATTTGTATTTGCGTTAGAGCTTGCCGCCGCAAGGTTCATGATACCTTCGATAACATCCAGCATGTCGGAGATTTTCCATCCAGCCATCGCCATATAGTTCATGGCATCTGCAGCCTCGGATGCTGAAAACTTTGTTTTCGCACCCATCTCACGAGCCTTTGCGCGGAGCTTGTCGAAGTCCTCTCCGGTTGCACCAGACACGGAGGCCACCTGGCTCATAGAAGAATCAAAATCGGAGGCTGTTTTTACAGCAGCAACGCCAAGAGCTGTAACTGCAGCAGAGGCAGGAAGGAGCTTTTCACCGGCGGAGGAAACCTTATCGCCTGCAGACTTCAGGCCTTCACCAGCAGTAGCAATCTTCTGCATAGCAGTGGCAGACTGATTTGCCTGTGTCTCCAGCTTTTTGAGATCTTGCTCGGTTTCGATAATTTCCCTCTGCAGGGCATCGTACTGTTCTTTGGAAATGTCGCCATTCGCAAGTGCCTGATTTGCCTGCTCTGCAGAAGTCTTGAGAGTAGCGAGCTTTTCCTTTGTTTCACTGACGGCGCTGGAGAGGAGCTTCTGCTTCTGCGCAAGCAGCTCGGTGTTGCCTGGATCCAGTTTTAAGAGCTTTTCGACATCCTTGAGCTGACTCTGCGTATTCTTGATTTCTGCATTGACACCCTTTAAGGCACTCTGAAGCTTGGTAGTATTGCCGCCGATTTCGACCGTGATACCCTTGATTCTACTTCCCGCCATAGCGCACCTCCTCTCTGCAAAATGGGCATAAAAATTGCCCGGCATTGCTGCCGAGCATAAAGAAAGCACCGATCAGATTTCTCTGACCGATGCTAATAAACTGCTATTTCTATTGAGATTTACAAACTGGAAGCTGTCAACCTGTATAAGCATCATCTGCCGTGTTCTTAAAATTCTGCTTTTCCAACCATTGCTTCTCTTCTTCGTTTTCCGGAATATCAATCCGCTCTATTTTGAAGATAACAGGGCGCGTGCCGTCATTGCAACAGGCGATCATCATCCTGTCGTCATTTGTCCACTTACGCATAATGGAGCCACCTTGCAGCGCCGCATAGACATATCGGCTGATGGCATCCCATGCCTCGCCGCAGAATTTGCCGTTCATTAGATGGTAAAAGTCATCCTGCTCCGGCGTTCTTTTCAGGAGGAATGTATCTCCAGCCTTGAAGCAGGGACACGGACCTGATTTCGGATCAGCCAAATACTTTTCCTGCAATTCCGGAAATACCTTTGTCTCCAATACCGTTATTTTGCATTCGTAATTCATAAAAACCTCCTGAGTCTTCACTGTGTTGAGTTCATTTAATTCCGATTTTGGGATTATCTCTTAAACAGCTCAGAATGTGAACCAAGTCGGTAGAGCATTAAAACAAGCACATCTCCACGAATCTCATAAATGAGCAACCAGTCTGGTTCAATGTGACACTCACGCGTGCCTTTATAGTTGCCTGTAAGATCATGATCTCTGTATTTTTGCTTCCAGCGTACCGCCATTCGCCAGAATATCGATTACCTCAAACAGCTTATCAAGATTTTTATTTTGCTTTTTGGCAAGCTTCAAATCCTTTTTAAACTGATTGGTAAATTGCACATCATATTTCATACTTCAAGTGCCGCTTTCAGCGCATCCATACTGGAATAACGCGGAGCAGAAGGATCCTTCATCATTTTTCTCCCATCCTCAATGGCAGCGGCTGTAGTATCATTCGGTACTTCCAGTTTTAATTCGAAAGGAATACCATGCTCACGGATAGCGGTTCTCAGGAACATATTTACAGCAGTTGTCATATTCAGACCAAGCTCATTGAAGATTTCCTCCGCCTGATCCTTGATTGCCTTGTCTGTACGAATATTTAAATTAGTTGTTGCCATACAGAACACCTCCATTCAAGCATAGTATATACGGAAATTCGGGCGATGTCAATACATTGTCATTGTATGAGATGCATTTTGTTAAAATGCATCGAAATCCTTCTGCGTAGCGATCTGCGCATAGCCTTTGTACTCATCATTGCTGCTTTCTGCGTACATATCGTTCACCATCCCGATTGGGCCGATGCCTCCGTAGGTGATGCAGGTGCCGCCGAACTTGTTTGTACCGAGCTTTGGCTTCACATAGGCCAGGTTTCTGCCGGAAGGCAGTGTGATAAAAAGCATGCCGCTTCGGCAGGAGAAGGTAAGACCGTATTCGGTAGTCGTGTGCTTATATTTTACGGCTTCTGTGACAGCATGATCTACATCCCATCATATTTGCGGACAGAGGACTTGGCAAGCTGCTGTCTTAAGTTGAGAACCTGTGAGAGCTTTGGAGGAGCAGACTTTAGGAACTCTGCCACAGCTTTCTTGCCAAGGGTATCTGTTTCCAAACCATTGTCAGAAAGCCAAGCCTTCATCTGCTGGACGGAGTTAGAATTGTCAAGTTCTGTGATTTTCTTCATGGTTTTGGTCAGCTTCGTTCTGGAGCGAGTATCCATTTCGATGGCAGCAGCAACAAGCTCCATGTCCAAACGTACACCACGGTCGTTGATTTCTTGGTCCATGTGGTATTCCTCCCAGACCTGAGCTGGCACCGGGAACTTTGCAAGTCTCTGATGGATTCCCATTTCGGTCTCTACATCATGGATATTATATTTTTTGAACATGGCCCATTTGTCCGGAGCGTGGAAGGGACGATTCCTTGTACGCTGCCCATTGTTTTTTGTGGGAACACAAGGCTGGCAGAAGTATTTGATGAGGTCTTTTCCTTCTGTGAGCTTTTGCTTTTCAAGTCCAAGAACCGCTCCGACTCCTTCAAGGGATAAGGGGAGTCCCATCGTGGCAGCCCATACCATGGAGCAACGCCAGCTTTCCGGATCTAGATATTCTCTAGTCGGATAATCTAAGAAGCGAGAGAGGCAGATACGTTCAAAGGTAGCGTTGAAGGCCCACTTGATGACAGTTTCGTCTTCCAAGGCAAGAAGGACCTCTTTCGGAATCTGTTCTCCACAGGCGAGGTCGATAACCTGCACGGGTTGGCTGTCTATACTGTAGGCAAAGAGTCAGGGGTTTCGCTTTTAGCTTTTGAGGTTTATGCATTTTATATAAAATCTGTTGCCAGGTCGTTCTACTCACAACTGTTACTCCTTTGGATCCCAATGCGCACAAAGTTCCCCCTATGCTTTCTTTCTGCCTTTTTTCTTATGCTGTTTTTGATTCCTTTTATATAGATCCTATCCACCTTTTTGGTATAGGATCTGTTTTACTTTCTCTGTCAGCAGATCATCTCTGAAGATTCGGCTTACACTCTTTCGGGTAATTCCACTTCTTTCAAACCTCTGAATCCGACGATACAAGTACAGTTCCCTCATGTTGAATCCTATGATCATCAAATTAAATATGGTTTCTACTGCCGCATGACAATAACAATGCTTTGCATGGTAGTACGTCTTTAACTGATGGAATCCATTTTCCTCGATATCCCACCTGCAATTCATCATCTCCCATAAAACCGGCGGAGCTGTCTCTTCTAGTGTTGTTACCAGCCATATCCATCGTTCTGCTTCCTTCCCATTTTCCTGCCAGCTTTCATGGTATCTCACTACCCGAAGTCTGTATGGACAGTTTTCCATCTCAAACTTTGATAGATCCCATACCTCGATCGTCTTTTTCCCATGTTGGAATGATTTCTTTTTCCCTTTTCCCTGGTTAAAAAGCCCCTCTGCATCCTGAAAGATTAACCGTTTTTCATCTTTTAAACGGATAACTGCATCCAGTCCATTTTCCTTTACAGTATTGATGAATGGTGCATTCAGGTACAATGCGTCTGCCACGATCACATCTGCAAAGTGGACATGTCTTTGCCTCAGCCGTTTGATCAGGCGTTTTCCTCCTGTCAGTTCCCCTTCATCTTTTTCTGCTCCGTCCCTTGGTTTTAACATTTCCTGACCCAGAATTACATGCGGTGCTTTTCCAACCGTCATACAGACTACACTCCGGTGGAAATATTCCGTTTCCCCTGCGCGGTTTTTCCGGGTAAGACAGTCCGGACAGGATTTTTTGTACTGCTGAATAATTCTACCCCATCAATTCCGGTCACAACATATCTACCGATGGTTCCTTCCCGGAATACGCGGTTCTTTTTTAATATATCAATCGTCCCCTCGTGGATCTTTTGGATTTCTTCCGGACTGATTCTGGACAAAAGATCCCTGACTGCATCCACCTTTGGAATTTTTCCAGTAATACAGTTCCGCAACCGTTTGGACATACTTTCTGGTGCAGAAAAAACAGTGTGAAAACTTTCATACTGTAACATCAGAAAAAGTAGCACCGGCATAACGATGTTAAACAACGGAATTGATTTTCTTTCTCTTTGATCAGATAAACACTTGATTTTTTGCGGAATTTTATATACACTTGTCATATAAGTTAACAGTTTTTTTAATGCTAATTTTTCATTAAGGACACCTTCTTTCGTTTTGTGTTGTGGTAACATAATTATACACGAAAAGGTGTCCTTTTTGATTGTTTATACATAAAAAAACTGTAATTTTTATTCCGTATTTTGATTCCCCGTTTTGTCTCATAAATTATTGGCAAAATGGGGGATTTTTTCTTAAAAGCGAAATCCCTGGCAAAGAGTAAGATTTCAAAATTGGGAGACTCTACATAACGATAGACACCGGTCTTCTGAAGAGGCTCATCGCTGTAGGTCTCAATATCAATACTGAGTGTTTTCATGAGATTGTCCTTTCTACAAAACAGGCAGCAGAGAAATCCCTGCCGCCTGCCGTGTTACTGTTTATCTTTATTGGATTTGTACTTCTTGGTATCACGACGGATGTAGTACAGCGCATAGCGGATAAGATAGAGAATGTTTTTCCCTACGTTATAAATGATGAAGCCATATACCGCTACAAAAAAGGTGTATGCGATGACGTTAGCAATAAATAGATTTAAGATTTCTGCAAATTCATTCATAGATGGTCTCCTTTTGTCGAAAAATGTCGATGGCGGCAGTGGGGCCACCGCCATCGGGTTGATAGATTATTCCTGTTCCTTGGATGCTTCCTTCTGACGCTCTGCTTCACGCTTCTTCTGGGCACGCTTTTCCTTGCGGTCCTTGATGAAGAAGGCAATGTTGCATCCCCAGATTCCAATCAGGAATCCGACGGTGCAGCCGAAGCATACCTGAAGCATAAAGTTCTGATACTCAGTCATACTCGGCACCTCCATTAGTCAAGAAAATCGTCATCTTCATCAGATGCGAAATCAGACTCAGCAGATGCCTTGCCACCAAGAGGCTCACCGTCACGAATCTTCTGCAGATTGTTAAGGCCGCAGGCGATACCCTTATTGCCAGAGCTGTTGAAGGCATAGAAGCTGATGCTGGCGCGACCATATACACCGGAGTAGACTTCGGAACGAGTAAGGATTGGATTGCGGTCTGCATCCACGATACCAGGAGCAGAGGTTGCATTGGCATTTACGAAATAGGAATTGGCATAGGCCGGATCGTCCGGACGCTCCATATCACCATCACGAAGAGGCGTCTTGATGACAGAGAGGGCAGGTACGGACTTGCCATTGCCCTTGAGCTTGGCCTCGCCCTCCTTGTAAGCGGCCTCGATGGCAGCTTCAATTTTGGCGATGGTCTTGGTATCAGACTTCGGGATGATCAGAGATACGCTGTACTTCGGAGTACCTCCATTGATGGATTTCGGCTCCCAGACGTTGGCATAAGACCAACGAGTGTCAGGACCAGTGATTACCTTCATAGGATTGTTGATTTTTACATTCTTGTTCATTTGATTTTCCTCCATAAAATCAGTTTTTGC
Organism: Clostridium sp. AM25-23AC; assembly: GCF_003435125.1. Taxonomy (NCBI): domain Bacteria; kingdom Bacillati; phylum Bacillota; class Clostridia; order Eubacteriales; family Clostridiaceae; genus Clostridium; species Clostridium sp. AM25-23AC. The sequence continues at coordinate 19,610 of NZ_QWGI01000037.1, forward strand.
ATTGTTCATTGCCGGACGTTTATCGCTCTCCGGTACGAGCGTCGGTTTACCTTGAGGCTTTTCAATATAGGCGGTAAGCAGCTCATCGAATCTGGATTTGCCAAGACGCTTCTGCATGGCAGTGATACCAAGGAGCTTCTTTTCATATGGATCAAACCCGGCATCTGTAACTACCTGGATGACTGCCTCCTCATTGGAATACTTGCGGTTGGATCTACCTTCGACCAGCTTCCAGCCAGCCCATTCCTTACCGCTGATGGCCTGCTGCAGAGCATATTCCTTGATATCGGATGCCCAGGCAACCAGCTCATCTGCGCGGGAGAGGATGTATTCAATCTCCGAATCCTCTAAAAGAGGTGGAAACTTGAAATCGTACTGAGCCAGCGTAAGATTGGACTCGGCTCTGGCACGGCATTCGTGCTTGGCCTTGCAGAAACCACACCATTCGCCACAGAGGAAGTTCCCATCCCCGGCAAAGGCAAGATCTGCGGTCGGCTTCAGCACTTCATCCGCCCACTTGTACAGCGCATCCTTGGAAATTTCAAAGGTGGAAATATTCTGACGCCTTGGCTGGTAGATGGTCATGCTGACATTATCAATGTCGTAGATGTCATCAAAGAGCTCCAGGGCTCCAAGCGCGTAGCACTTCATTTGCGGATTATCGGTCGCATCTACGAGGACTCCAAGACCGTGCTTGTAATCGCATATTCTCAAGGTGCCATCTGCAATGATGATGCAGTCAGCGGTTCCGAAGCCCTGTTCCACCCAGCGAGAAAAATCTACACGCTGTTCAATCAGAACCTTCGGATCAGCGCAGCTTTCCTTGGCGGCCTCTACCATTTCAAGGATGTAGGCGGCATAGCCATTGGCACAGTCCTCCATTTCCTCGTTGTGCCAGGTGAGATTCTCCGTCGGATCACTGGCATCCATCCCCAGGGCCTTCTTTAGCTTGTACTCACAAAGCTCGTGAGCATCAGTGCCTTCCGCAGCATAATCGCTGCCTTTATCCTCGTAGGTCTCGCAGAGCCTTGCGGAAGGCGGGCAGTGGAGCCAGCGGTCCGAAGAGGAAGCAGATAAGATAGCATGTCCTTTAGGTGGCATCGTCAAGTACCTCCGCATCCTTTAACAAGGCTTCATAGTGCTTCGGATCAACAGCAGATAGCTTGGAAGCGCCATACTTCTGAAGTAATGTACGGATAGCAGCGGTATGCCCGGCACGGGACTTTTCTGCTAAGACAGCTCGTACATCCTCAAGCTTCAGCTCCGGTTTCGTTTCTTCCTTGGCAGCAGATGCTTCATTAGCAGTGCTGCCAAACTGTGTTGCTAACCAGTTGGCTGCCTCGTTAATAGCAGCGACTGCATTGCGCAGCTCTTCGATGGTCATAGCCATATCGCTCATTTTGCTCATAGCGGCGTTCTCCTTTCTCTGATTGTCTTTGCTGTGCGAGGATTGTCATGTTTCTCGCCATTCTTGCGGATACGTGGGAGATTGCATTCAGTACTGCAATCAGCTCTGTGTCGTTACCGCCTGAATCGAAGTAGGACTTCTTCATGTGCTTCACCTCCGTTTCTGTGATGGTTAAGGCTTGTTGTTTCGTGCCTTACACCTTCCACTGGAGATGAGTGGCGGATTTGAGCGGAGAGAAGTTAAAAAAATATAAAATCCCTCCGGGCATCGGTTGATGGATGCCAAGAGGGATGAATTTCTACATATGATATGTAGAATTAATGGTCACGGACCTTACGGAGTTCCGTGCGGATCTTCTTCATCTGATCAGCGAAGGTACGCTGCTTGCGGCCGAGTTTCTCGGCGATTGCACGATCTGAGATTTTGTAATCATCAAGCCAGCACTGAATGATGGTATCAGCATCCGGATCAAGTTCTCTCAACCTACTAAAAAGCTGTTCGAGAAGGATCCTATCTGCAATTACATTTTCCATTGATGGTGATGAATCAGGAATGCAATCGTACATATTGGCTTCACCGTCTTCAGTAGGAATATCGAGTGAAAGCGTATCTCCAGCTGCATGATATTTGCATCCGATACAGTCTCCATCGCATTCCCAGAGATGTTTTTTGCTACACATACAACGATGATGATGCTGCTCTTTATGACGGATGCGGTCGGCTTCCTTATAGAAAGCATCACGCTGTTCCTTTGTGACGGAGATTTTCTCTCCAGTAGAGCGAAGATAGATGAATGGTGTACTAAGATTTTCATGATTTGACATAAATTTTCCTCCTGTGATTGGCTTTGTTGAGCAATCGCAGGGGCATTTGGCTATCACGAAATTCGCATCTTCCTATCATCACAAAACGTTGCGTGCAATTGAAAAGAAGTGTGGATTGTGATATACTTTATTAAGGTTTATTGGGGTTTGATCTGATTTGCATACCAGAGAAAATCCTGCATCAAAATAAAAAAGTCCCTGTGATTTGCTCACAAGGACATCCAATAGTTGCTTGAGTTAACGTGTCATAGTTGGCAGAGTTAATAGAGTTGGCGTTTTGAAAAAGAGGGACAATCAATGACGAATAGAGAGAATATAAGACTCTGTGGCGGCACGTTCTTCACCTTACTGCTTGAGGATAGAAAGCCACGGGCTGGAGTAAGAGAACATTACGCGGGAGAGAAGGATGGGCTGTCTGAACCAGAAGTATTGATAGGATTATCTAAGGTTTTGGTGCCTGATTTTCAGGAGCCGCTAGAAAGTATGATGACAACCATTAAAGGGAATACGTCGGAATACAAGAGCTGCAAAAACAAAGGAGGCACTTATTTCCCGTTTAGCAATAGAGCTGCTTTGACAGAGTTTGACAAATGTGTGAAAGAAAATTATCAAGTTGCATTGAATCGAATGATTGAATTTTGTGATGAGTTTCTTCATGTAAAAGATAGTACAAAAAAAGGCGAGAGGCTGGTCAAGGCCCTCATCGATACGATAGATAAAGATGATTCAATAGAATCAAACCAGATATTCTACGCTTTACAGGATGGCATGGGCATGTCGAAAGCAGATATTATCAAAAGCCAGAGTTTTTGCTTTCAGACATTTTTGCTGGGAATTCTGCACTTTTGTGTTATGCGTACTGATCCTGCAACGATTGGAAAAGAAACCTTTGATGCCTGGTGTCCGCCTAAAAACAGAGCACCCAGAACATACGAGGGAACTATGGGTGAGGATTGGAAAAAAGAAGTGAAACTAACTTAACCTGTTGTGCTAGATAAAATAATATAAAGAAAC
>NZ_QWGI01000038.1:0-21539 GCF_003435125.1 Clostridium sp. AM25-23AC
GAAAATCCGGAGATTATATCAAAGGATTACCTATCGCTATCTATTAATACAATTTTATAAGTCATAGCTGTGCTGTGGAGCCGCTGACAGGCGAAGTCTTCCGAATGCCGCATGAGACAGAATTATGGGATACCCATGTTCTGTTTTATCGGCACAGGATTTTTTTCTTCACCGTCATGCGGCTCCTTTTTTGACCTTCCGTTGGTCCGGTTCTGTACCGGCTGTGCGGAAGGAGAAACGTATGTATTTTGACGCGAAAGAGTTTGGTAAGAGACTTCACGATGTTCGCACTTCCCGTGACATTACGCAGGAGGAACTGGCGGTTCGCCTGGGACTGGCAAGCAAGCAGCATGTCAGCCGCATGGAGAACGGAGAGCGCAGCTGCTCCATTGACTTGCTGATCGAACTGTCCTGCATCCTCCATGTCAGCACGGATTATCTTCTGATGGGCAGTGAGCCAAGTAAAGAGGAAGTCAAAAATGATCTTCTGAGCATTATTTCGGAGCTGTCTACGATTGCGAAGAAAATCTAATCGTGCTCTGCGTTTGGAAATGACAAAATAGAGATATTACTTGCCCGCTTCGATGTAATCTCTAACGAGGCGACTGAGATCTTCTTGTGTCAAGTAAGGAAAAAAATTGAGAATTTACAAGCCGTTCATAGGCGGACAACCACCCGTGAACGGCTTGCATGTAAACTAAACTCAGAATGAATCCAAGCAAATTCATCATACCCTGCGAAGTTCTGTCAAATGTAGATAATCTGACAATACGAACATGGCTCACACGTAGTCTTCGACACCGAATATCAGCCAGCACACATATGAGGACGGAAAATGTAGCAGCTTTTGAAAAATTGCTTTTTTCTGCTCAAAGTGCTATAATCGGAATATACCGAATACAAAGGGAGGAAAGCTCCCATGCCAAGACCGCCACGGTGCCGTCGAATTTGTGGCGTACCACAGGTCGATACATTCTGTCCTAACGGGTGCGAGAATACCGAGCCGATCCTGCTGACGCTGGACGAATACGAGGTCATTCGGCTGGTTGACTTGGAGCAGCAAACCCACGAGCAGTGTGCCGCTCAAATGGAGATTTCCCGCTCTACCGTGCAGGAGATTTACGAAAGCGCACGGAGCAAGATCGCAGCGTATCTTGTCCACGGGAAACCGCTGCACATCACCGGGGGAAACTACCGCATCTGCGGAGGACAGGAGGCAGCTCACTGCGGCTGTTGCTGCCGGATGCAGAGAGCCAACATGGAAAAATCAGGCAAAACTTGCAAAGGAGATTCCATTATGAAAATTGCAGTTACCTATGAAAACGGTCAAATCTTTCAGCATTTCGGTCACACCGAGCAGTTCAAGCTTTATGAAGCTGTGGACGGCAAAATCGTCCATGCGGAAGTCGTTGATACCAACGGCAGCGGTCACGGCGCACTGGCAGGATTCCTGATGCAGAACGGCGTGGACACTTTGATTTGCGGAGGCATCGGCGGCGGTGCGCAGGCGGCTCTGGCCGAAGCGGGCATCAAGCTCTACGGCGGTGTCAGCGGGGACGTTGACGCGGCGGTGAGCGCATTGCTCAGCGGAAATCTGGGCTACGACCCCAATGTTCACTGTGATCACCATGACCACGAGCACGGCGAGGATGGGCACACCTGCGGTGACCACGGCTGCGGCAAGCATAGCTGCCATTGATATGGAACGCACACTGACACAACTTCCGTTCTGGTCATCCTTGACCGAACACGAAATGGAAACGCTACGCCGAAGCGCCTTTGTCCGTCATTATGAAAAGGGCGCGTTCGTTCACAGCAGCGACAATGAATGTCTCGGAATGCTGTTTGTCCTTTCCGGCGAGATCCGCACCTATCTTCTCTCCGAGGAGGGGCGGGAGGTAACGCTGTTCCGCCTGTATCCGGGCGAACTATGCGTGCTTTCTGCCTCTTGTGTGATCAGTCAGATCACCTTTGATACGCAAATGACCGCGGGAATGGATACGGAGGTTCTGATTATCCCTGCAAATGTCATCGCTGTGCTCAAGGAGCAAAATCTTCATGTCCGTTGCTTCCTCTATGAACTGGCAACGAAACGATTTTCTGATGTGATGTGGGCGATGCAGCAGATCATGTTCAAGGGTTTGGATCGGCGGCTGGCAGATTTTCTCCTGGCCGAAGCGGAGCGTACCGGCTCCGATACCATACGCATGACCCATGAGCAGATTGCCCAGCACATCAGCTCGGCGCGGGAGGCGGTGGCGCGGATGCTCAAGAGCTTCTCGGAGGACGGGCTTGTGGAGCTAAGACGAGGCGCAATCACGCTGCGGGATATAGACGGATTGAATCACTTAAAATGAAAATATTGTTTATAACACGAATCCGTGTTATAATATGAGCAGAAGAAGCTGGAAGGAGCATCGACCATGAAAGAAACGAAATACGCAGGTACTCAAACCGAAAAAAATCTGATGGCCGCCTTTGCCGGTGAGTCCGAGGCACGCAACAAGTACACCTATTTTGCATCCAAGGCCAAGAAGGAAGGCTACGAGCAGATCGCGGCGTTGTTCCTCAAAACCGCTGACAACGAGAAGGAACATGCTAAGCTGTGGTTCAAAGAACTGAACGGCATCGGCGACACTGCCGAAAATCTTCTCGCCGCCGCTGAGGGTGAGAACTACGAGTGGACGGATATGTACGACGGCTTTGCCAAGACTGCTGACGAGGAGGGCTTCCACGAACTTGCCCAGCGCTTCCGTCTGGTCGCCGCCATTGAAAAGCACCATGAGGAGCGCTACCGTGCCCTGCTGCGCAATGTAGAGACGGCGCAGGTCTTCGCCAAAAGCGAGGTCAAGGTGTGGGAGTGCCGCAACTGCGGTCACATCGTCGTGGGCGAGAAGGCCCCGGAGGTCTGCCCTGCCTGCAATCATCCCCAGAGCTATTTTGAGATCCACGCGGAAAATTATTAAAGAAAGAAAAGGAGAATCATCATGGAGCAGAAGTTTTATATTTGCAAGCATTGCGGTAACATCATTGCCAAGGTCAAGGACACGGGCGTTCCCGTCATCTGTTGCGGTGAGCCGATGAGCGAGATCGTTCCCGGCACCACCGACGCCGCCGTGGAGAAGCACGTCCCTGTCTGGACAGTGGAAAACGGCATCGTCCATGTCAAGGTCGGCTCCGTGGAGCATCCCATGCTGCCGGAGCACTACATTGAGTGGGTGTCCCTCCACACCAAGCAGGGCAACCAGCGCAAGGAACTGCATCCTGGCGAGAAACCCGAGGTCTGCTTTGCTCTCTGCGAGGGCGACGAGGTCGAAGCGGTCTACGCCTACTGCAACCTCCACAGCCTTTGGAAAGCGTGACCGCTCCGCACATGGAACTTGATGTATTAGGCTTGCTTGGTGCCTGCTCCTATGCTCTGGATTGCGTGGAGGCGGAACTGGTTCATGTGACAACGTTCCACGCCAAGCGTGTGGCGTATATGAGTGTGTGTACGGCCGAACAGTTTGGCGTTTCTGGCGAAGCACTGCAGGATCTTGCCGTCTGTGCCCTATTGCACGACAATGCTCTGACGCAGTATCTGCACGAAGAATTTCGTGGTGACAGCTCTGCCGCGGAATGTTTGCCGGAGCTGCCGCATCTCGGCGCTCACTGCGTTATGGGCGAGGAGAACATATCCGCGCTTCCGTTTCATACAAATGTAGAAAATATCATCCTTTACCACCACGAAAACGCGGATGGCAGCGGCTCCTTCGGAAAAACATGGCAGGAGATCCCGCTGGGCGCCCGTATTATCCGTCTGTGCGATCTGCTGGATGCTTTCTGCCGCGCCGATGTCTTTACGCCGGATGTGTGGGAGCGTGCGAACGCGTTCCTTACTCGGGTACGCGGCAGGATCGTGGATGAGGAATGCGCGGACGCGTTTCTTCGCGCTTTTTCAGAACAGCATTTTTGCTCTCTTGGCGGCAGGGGGCTGGAGGAGCGCCTGTGGAGCAAAGTGCCGCGTACCAAGCAGCAGCTTGATTTTGCGCAGGTAAAAGCTCTGGCAAAATTCTTCGCGAAAATTGTAGACTACAAATCGCCCTTTACCAGTACACATTCTCTGGGTGTGGCCGACGATGCGGAATGTCTGGCCCGGTTTATGGGATTTGACGAGGACACCGCCCAGAAAATGTATCTTGCCGGCGCACTCCATGACATCGGAAAGGTAGCGATAGGCAATGAAATACTGGAAAAGCCGGGACGCCTGACCGACAGCGAATATGCGGAAATGAAGCATCACGCTGCCTATACATATTACGTTCTATCGGAAGTCCAGGACTTTGCGGAGCTGCGCGATTGGGCCGCGTTTCATCACGAGCATCTGGATGGAACGGGGTATCCCTTCGGAAAAAACGAGTCTGAGTTAAATACGCAGGAGCGTATCATGGCTTGCGTGGATATTTATCAGGCCCTGACCGAAAATCGTCCTTACAAAGCTGGAATGTCTCACGAAAAAGCCTGCTCTATTCTTCTGGATATGGCTGAAAAGGGCTGGTTGGATCGGGCGATCGTCGAACAGGTGAACGCCTGCTTTGCCTGAATAACGAGATAGGCGAAAGCTGTGAAGCGGTACGTGAACTGCCGCTTCACAGCTTTTTCTGTTGCCGCGAAAATTTTTGTAATGTGACCTTGTTACAGAAAGGCAGGGCGGAGTTTGCTATGATAGGGCCATCACAAAGAACAAAGGAAAGAGGGAACCGATATGAAAATCAAGCTCAATTCCGATCAGGAGGTCGTGGACACCATCCGTGAGGGTCTCAAGCGCACCAGCGGGTACTGCCCCTGCCGCGTGGAGCGCACGGAGAAAAACGCCGGCACCCTCAAGGTGGGCAGGATCAATGTGGACGAGCAAATGGAACTGGCGATGCGTTTTCAGGTATCCAGTATCCCGATGCTTGTCGTATTCAAGGATGGAAAGGCCGTTGCCAAATCCGTGGGCTACCGGTCCAAGGCGGAGATCACCGCCATGGTGGAGGGCGCAAGATGAAAGTTGTGATCGTAGGCGGTGTGGCTGGCGGCGCGTCTGCCGTTGCCCGCATCCGCCGTTTGGATGAACACGCGCAGATCGTGATGATCGAGCGTAGCGGCTATATATCCTATGCCAACTGCGGCCTGCCGTATTATGTGGGCGGTGTGATCAAGGAGCAGGAAGAACTGACGCTGCAAACTCCGGAGAGCTTCTGGGACCGCTTTCGCATTGATGTACGGGTACGGCAGGAAGTAACTGCGATCAATCCCGCAGAGAAAACCGTCACCGTCCACGCACTGGACAGCGGGAAGGTCTACACGGAAAACTATGACAAACTGCTTCTTGCCCCCGGCGCAAAGCCGACGGTTCCTGCGCTTTCCGGCGTGGACAGCGAGCGGGTCTTTACCCTGCGCACCGTGGAAGACACCCTCCGCATTCGACGCTTTGTAGAGGATCAGAAGCCGAAAACCGCTGTTTTGGCTGGCGGCGGCTTTATCGGTCTGGAAATGGCGGAAAACCTTGTGGAGATGGGCGTTTCGGTTACCATCGTCCAGCGTCTGAAGCAGCTATTAGCGCCGCTGGATGCGGATATGGCCAGCTTTGTCCATGCGGAAATGCGCAGACACGGCGTGGCTCTGCGGTTGGATGAAACCGTCACCGGATTCCGACAGGACGGAGATTCCGTGCTGACGCTGCTGGAGGAAAGTGAGCCGCTGCGCTCCGACATGGTGCTGCTGGCCATCGGCGTCACGCCGGACACCCATCTGGCAAAAGAGGCCGGACTTGAGCTGGGCATCCGGGGCAGCATCGCTGTCAACGAGCGGATGGAAACCTCCGCGCCGGATATCTACGCTGTGGGCGATGCCGTAGAGGTCACCCATTTCGTGACCGGCCAAAAAGCATTAATCTCGCTGGCGGGGCCTGCCAACAAGCAGGGACGCATTGCCGCCGACAACATCTGCGGCGGAAACAGCCGCTTTCACGGCTCTCAGGGCTCGTCTGTTCTGAAACTGTTTGGCTTGACAGCGGCCTCCACGGGGATCAATGAGAAGGCAGCGCAGGCAGCAGGGATCGCTTACGACAAAGTCGTATTATTCCCGGCATCCCACGTTACCTATTATCCCGGCGCACAGTCTATGGCAATGAAGGTGATGTATGAAAAAGAAAGCCTGCGGCTGCTGGGTGCGCAGATCGTTGGCGGCGAGGGCGTGGACAAGCGCATTGATGTACTGGCAACGGCCATTCGCGCAAAAATGACAGCCTTGGAACTGACGGAGCTTGACCTTTCCTATGCGCCGCCCTATTCCTCTGCCAAAGACCCGGTCAATATGGCCGGTTTTATGATCGAGGATTTGGAGAGCGGGAAGGTACGGCAGTTCCATTGGAATGAGGTTGAGGACTTGCCTTGCGATGGCAATGCGACACTGCTGGATGTCCGTACAGAAGGCGAATATCGGCGTGGGCACTTGAATGGATTCCGCAATATTCCACTGGACGATCTGCGGGAGCATTTGGACGAGTTAGACCGGGGTAAGCCTGTTTATGTGAATTGCCAGACAGGGCTTCGCAGTTATCTGGCCTGCCGACTTTTGACGCAGTACGGTTTCACCTGTTCCCATCTCTCCGGCGGATACAGTTTTTATCAGGTCGTAACACAAGAGCGGCAGACAGCGCGGAGCGCCTATCCCTGCGGAATGGAGAAGCTATGAGTGAGAATTTATTTGGCTTGACGGTTGCGGCAGATAAAGGCTTAGATGATTTGCAGTGCCAGCGCCTTTTAAGCGAAAATCGCAGGTATCAGGAAGTCATGCTGCAATACCGATGTGCGCTGAAAGCACTGGAAAGCAGGTTGGAAATTCTAAACGAAGAGTTTTCATTGCAGCATGATCGCAATCCGATAGAAAGTATAAAAAGCCGCTTGAAGTCGCCGTCCAGCATTATGAATAAGATGCAGAAACGCGGACTTCCTCTGGATTTTCCGACCATGCAGACAAATATCATGGATATCGCCGGTGTGCGGGTGATCTGCTCTTTCGAGGAGGATGTGTTCTTTTTGGCAAAGTGCTAAAAAAAACAGTCTGACATTGAAATCATCACAGAGAAAGATTATATTTCACACCCTAAGCCAAATGGCTATCGCAGTCTGCACCTGACGATCCGGCTGCCGGTATTCTTTGCGGAAAAAGTGATCCATGTGCCGGTGGAGATACAACTCCGTACAATCGCTATGGACTTCTGGGCAAGCCTTGAGCATACCATCCGCTATAAGAAAAACCTGCCGATAAATGCTGAAGTCGAAACTGAACTGAAAGAGTGCGCCGATTCCAGCAGAGAATGGGACGGTAAGATGGAACATTTATTGCATATCATAACATAATGTGTCGAATATAAAATGAAAAGCACGCACTTTGGTGCTTGCCTTGGACTTGCCAGGGACCGCCTTATCCGCCTTGGGTGGGTGACCCCTGCGAGCCCCAACCAATTTCTCCGCTTTCTGGTTTTCAGGCATAGTCTTTTCTGCTTTCGGCGGACTGCCACGTCACAGCTTTTTCGGCTCCTATATTGTAAGGAACATGGCTTTTCGCTGAATGGAAAGCGAAGCTGACCCGGGCTGGAGCGGTCTGTGTTAAAACGATATATTTTTTTGGAAATTATCTTGACAAAATTTATCAAGATTGATATGATGGCATTAACAAGCAAGCGAAAAGAGGATGTGGAGCATGATCATCACCAAAGAGACGGACTACGCACTGCGCATTTTGCGGGTGCTGCTGGACGGGGAGAAGCATTCGGTGGCCGAGATGTCGGAAACGGAGCTGATCCCCAATCAGTTTGCCTATCAAATCCTGCGCAAGCTCTCTGCCGGTAATTTGGTGCGGGTAAGGCGCGGCGCCCTTGGGGGCTGCGAACTGTCCGGCGATCTGGATGCGACCTCCCTCTACGATCTCATGGAGGTCATGGGGGAGCGGGGCATCCTGTGCACCTGCATGGAGCCGGGATATGTATGCCGCTGGCAGGACGAGCACGGGAGGTGCGCCATCCACTGTCAAATGGCGGTCTTGCAGCAAAAGCAGGACGAGGCGTTCCGCGCCGTGAGCCTGCGCAGGCTGCTGACCGGAAGATCCGCTCCCTAAGAAATAAGCGAGCTGTAAAATTTTAAGAGGAGGTAACCTGTATGCTATTTCAAACCACGGCGGCGCACGAAGAGCTGCGCGCGAAGATCCGGAGCTTTGCGGAGGAGGAGATCAAGCCCCTCGCATTTCTGATGGACCAGAACAATGAGTTTCCCGAGGAGGCTGTCAAGAAGCTGGGTAAGCTGGGCTGGATGGGCATTCCTTACCCCAAGGAGTACGGCGGCGCCGGTCTTGACGCCCTGAGTTACGCCATCGCGGTGGAGGAGCTGGCCCGTGTGGACGGCGGCGCGGGCGTGATCCTTTCCGCCCATGTCTCCCTCGGCTCGTGGCCCATTTTCGCCTACGGCACCGAGGAGCAGAAGAAGAAATATCTGATCCCGCTGGCCAAGGGCGAGAAAATCGGCGCCTTCGGCCTGACGGAGCCCAACGCCGGCTCCGATGCCGGCGGCACGGAGACCACCGCGCTGGACAAGGGGGATTACTACCTCCTTAACGGCGGCAAGATCTTCATCACCAACGCTCCCAAGGCGGACACCTATGTGGTTTTCGCCGTCACCACTCCGGACATCGGCACCCGGGGCATCTCCGCCTTCATCGTGGAGAAGGGCTGGAAGGGCTTTGAGTTCGGCGATCACTATGACAAGATGGGTATTCGCTCCTCCTCCACAGCGGAGCTGATCTTCAACGATGTAAAGGTCCCCAAGGAAAATCTGCTGGGCAAGGAGGGGGACGGCTTTAAGATCGCCATGTCCACGCTGGACGGCGGACGCATTGGCATCGCCGCCCAGGCGCTGGGCATCGCTCAGGGCGCGTTTGAACAGGCCTTGAGCTATTCCAAGGAGCGCATCCAGTTCGGTAAGCCTATCGCGGCCCAGCAGAGCATCGCCTTCAAGCTGGCGGATATGGCCACCAAGCTGCGCTGCGCCCGGTTCCTTATCTACTCCGCGGCGGAGCTGAAGGAGCAGCACGCGCCCTACGGCATGGAGTCTGCCATGGCGAAGATGTACGCCTCGGACATCGCGCTGGAGGTCACCAACGACGCCTTGCAGATCCACGGCGGCAGCGGCTTCCTCAAGGGCATGGAGGTAGAGCGGGCCTACCGTGACGCCAAGATTACCACCATCTACGAGGGCACCAACGAGATCCAGCGGGTGGTCATCGCCTCCCATCTGGTGGGCAGGCTGGGCAAGAGCTCCGGCGGCGAGAGACGCTCGGCAGCCAAGAAGCCCGCGCCCATCACCGGTATCCGCAAAATGACCATCTTCCGGGAGGGGGATGCCGCCCAGCAGGTGGCCGACCTTGTGGCGGCGCTGAAAAAGGACGGCCACGACTTCTCCGTGGGCATCCCCATGGATACGCCGATTCCGCAGGCGGAGCGCGTGGTCTCCGCGGGCAAGGGCATCGGAGAGAAAAAGAACATGAAGCTGGTAGAGACGCTGGCCAAGGCCGCCGGCGCGGCCATCGGTTCCTCCCGCCCCGTGGCGGAGACCCTCAAGTATCTGCCCCTGAACCGCTATGTGGGTATGTCCGGTCAGAAGTTCACCGGTAACCTCTACATTGCCTGCGGCATCTCCGGCGCGACCCAGCACCTCAAGGGTATCAAGGACGCCTCCACCATCGTGGCCATCAATAAAAACGGCAACGCCCCCATTTTTAAGAACTGCGACTACGGCATCGTGGGCGATGTGGCGGAGATCCTGCCTCTGCTGGCCGCCGCGCTGGACAGCGGAGAGAAGCAGCCCGCGCCGCCCATGGTGAAGATGAAGCGGCCCACGCCGCCGAAGCCCACCCCCATCGGCGACCGCTATGTCTGCGGCGGCTGCGGTTACGAGTATGTGCCGGAGCTGGGCGACGAGGACAGCGAAATCGCGCCCGGTACGCTCTTTGAGCAGCTTCCCGCCGAGTGGGTGTGCCCCGAGTGCGCGGAGGCGAAGGATCAATTTATAAAGGCTTGAGCCGTGAAGGAGGTAAGATAAGATGTATTGCGTGCGTAAAGTAACAAATGATCTCTATTGGGTAGGCGCCAACGACCATCGCCTGGCCTTGTTTGAAAACTGCTTTCCCATTCCCCGGGGCGTAAGCTACAACGCTTACTGCCTGTTGGACGAAAAGACGGTGCTTTTTGACACGGTGGACTGGTCTGCCTGCCGCCAGCTTTTGGAAAATTTAGAATATGTGCTGAACGGCCGCGAGCTGGACTACCTGCTGGTCAACCATCTGGAGCCGGATCACGCCGCCTGCATCGAGGAGATCCTGCTGCGCCATCCCAAGGTGAAGCTGATCTCCAACGAGAAGGCCTTCATGCTCATGCGTCAGTTCGGCTTCCATGTGGACGGGCATGAGTGCATCGAGGTGAAGGAGGGCGATACCTTCTCCTTCGGTAAGCACACCGTCACCTTTGTGGGTGCGCCTATGGTCCACTGGCCGGAGGCCATGGTGACCCTCGACGTTACCGACGGCGTCCTCTTTTCCGCCGACGCTTTCGGCACCTTCGGCGCGCTGGACGGCAAGCTGTTTGCCGATGAGGTGGACTTCGAGCGGGACTGGCTGGACGACGCCCGCCGCTACCTCACTAACATCGTGGGCAAGTACGGTCCCCACATCCAGCTCCTGCTGAAAAAGGCCGGCGGCGTTTTGGATCAGATCAAGTATATCTGCCCGCTCCACGGCCCCGTGTGGCGCAAGGATCTGGGCTGGTTCATCGAAAAGTACGACACCTGGAGCCGCTATGCCCCTGAAACCCAGGGCGTGCTCATCGTCTACGCCTCCATGTACGGCAACACGGAGAACGCGGCGCAGGCTCTGGCGGCGTCACTCTGCGACAAGGGCATGAGCAAGGTGGCGATGTACGATGTGTCCTCCACCCATGTCTCCCAGCTGATCTCCGAGGCCTTCAAGTACAGTCACATCGTTCTGGCCTCCGTGACCTACAACCTCGGCATCTACCCCGCCATGCACGACTTCCTCATGGACATGAAGGCGCTGAATCTGCAAAACCGCACCTTTGCCATCATTGAAAACGGCTCGTGGGCGGTGAAGTCCGGCGACCTCATGCAGAAATTCGTCAACGACGAGCTTAAAAACATGACGGTGCTCAACGAGCGGCTCAGCCTCGCATCGTCCATGGGCGCGGACAAGCGCACCGAGCTGGAAGCGCTGGCGGACGCCATTCTGGAATCTATGAAGTAACTGGCAGGAAAGCCAAAACCAAGACAACAGACAACAAACAGCCCCGCCGTGTCGGCTGCAGAAAAACCGGCTTTCAAAAACAGAGCGGGCAAGCGTGATACTGCGCTTGCCCGCTCTTTGCCCAAAAGGACATGAGAAGTGACCGGAGAAGATGAGAGGATCGAAATGGAGATCAGAAAACGAAACGGGAAGTCTGTTCCTTTTCAACAGGAGAAAATTTTCAACGCTATGAAAAAAGCGTTTGATGGACAGGGAAGGGAGATTGGGGGCGGAGAGCTGGAGGAGATCCTCACTGCCGTTCTCGACAATCTCTCCGTCACAGTACCGCTCACCGTGGAACGTGTGCAGGACGAGGTGGAGCGGACGCTCATGGAGCGCGGACACTATGAGGTGGCCAAGGCGTACATCCTCTATCGCGAAAAGCGGTCTGCGCTGCGCCGCGTCCGGCATACCATCGCGCAGACGGTGGGGGATAACTCGCTTGACGAGGTGCTGCGCCGTATCCAGATGGATTTTACCGAGGAAATCTACTCCCTCGCGGCGCTTCAAATGAAGTTTGAGAGCTTCTGTCGCCCGGGCATGACGGAGGATGAGAGGGCTGAGGCACTGACCAAGGCAGCGGTAGAGCTGACTACGGCAGAGGCACCCAAGTGGGAGTTCATCGCGGCGCGGCTTCTGAACCACTCCTTTCGCTGTCGCAACGCACAGGAATGGGAGGGGCGCGGCGTCGGCGACCTCTATGGCAGGCTTCGCTATCTGACGGATAAGGGACTCTACGGTGACTATATTCTTGCCCACTATACCCACGAGGAGATCGCTATGGCGGAGGACTTTCTCTGCCCGGAACGGGACGAGTTGTTCACCTACTCCGGCCTTGACCTGCTGCTCAAACGCTATGTGATCCAGTCACGCAGCCGCGTGCCGCTGGAAACACCGCAGGAGATGTTTTTGGGTATCGCGCTGCATCTTGCTATGAACGAAGGCTCTGACCGCATGGGGTGGGTAAAACGCTTTTACGATATGCTCAGCCGTATGGAGGTCACGATGGCGACACCTACCATGTCCAACGCACGAAAGCCCTACCATCAGCTTTCAAGCTGCTTTGTGGACACTGTGCCGGACAGTCTGGACGGCATCTACCGCTCGCTGGACAACTTCGCAAAGGTCTCTAAATTTGGCGGTGGAATGGGGATGTACTTCGGTAAGGTGCGCGCTGCAGGCAGCACCATCCGCGGCTTTCAAGGGGCGGCGGGCGGTGTTATCCGCTGGATCCGGTTGGTCAACGACACCGCCGTGGCGGTGGATCAGTTGGGGATGCGGCAGGGCGCTGCGGCGGTTTACTTAGACGCATGGCACCGGGATCTGCCTGAATTCCTTCAACTGCGCACCAACAACGGCGACGACCGCATGAAGGCGCATGATGTGTTTCCCGCCGTGTGCTATCCGGATCTCTTCTGGCGACTGGCGGAGGAGAACATAGACGCGCCGTGGCATCTCATGTGTCCGCATGAGATCCTCACGGTCAAGGGCTACGCACTGGAGGATTACTGGGGTACGGAATGGGAGAAGCGGTATCTGGACTGCGTCAATGACCCGCGCATCGAAAAGCGCAGCGTCACCGTCAAGGACATCGTGCGGCTGGTGCTTCGCTCGGTAGTGGAGACCGGCACGCCCTTCGCCTTCAACCGCGACAGCGTAAATCGTATGAACCCAAACGGCCACACGGGAATGATCTATTGCTCCAATCTCTGCACAGAGATCGCGCAGAACATGGCGCCCATCGAGCATATCAGCACTGAGGTGCACACGGAGAACGGCGACACAGTGGTGGTGACGGCCACACGCCCAGGTGAGTTTGTGGTCTGCAACCTGGCGAGTCTGTCTCTCGGTAATCTGCCGGTGGAGGACGAGGCCTATATGGAACGCACGGTGGAAACGGCCATCCGCGCACTGGATAATGTGATCGACCTCAACTTCTACCCGTTGGAATACGCGCGGCTTACCAATCAGAAGTACCGCAGCATCGGCCTGGGCGTCAGCGGCTACCACCACATGCTGGCAAAGCGCGGCATCCGTTGGGAGAGCGATGAGCACCTTGCCTTCACCGACGCGGTGTTCGAGCATATCAACTACGCCGCCATCAAGGCGGACACAGCACTGGCACGGGAAAAGGGCCGCTACGCGCTCTTTGAGGGCAGCGACTGGCAGACAGGCGCGTATTTTGAAAAGCGAGGTTATACCTCAGAAAAGTGGCGGGCGCTTGCGGAAACGGTGGCGGTGCAGGGAATGCGCAACGCCTATCTGCTGGCTGTCGCACCCACTTCCAGCACATCCATCCTCTCCGGCACGTCGGCGGGCATCGATCCAATTATGAAGAAATTCTTTTTAGAGGAAAAAAAGGGCAGCATGCTGCCCCGCGTTGCTCCGGAGCTTTCTATGGATACATGGTGGTACTATAAGGCGGCGCATCTGATCGACCAAAGCTGGTCGGTGCGCGCCGCGGGCCTTCGCCAGAGACATATTGACCAGGCGCAGAGCATGAATCTCTATATCACCAATGACTATTCCATGCGTCAGGTGCTCAGACTGTATTTGGAGGCGTGGAGGGCCGGCGTCAAGACCATTTATTATGTCCGCAGCAAGGCCCTTGAGGTCGAGGCCTGTGAAAGCTGCTCGTCATAAGGAGGATAGCATGATGGAACTGAAGAAAAAGCCCCTCTTTAACCCGGAGGGCGACCCTGATGTGCGCCTGCGGCGCATGATCGGCGGCAATACCACCAACCTCAACGACTTCAACAATATGAAGTACGCTTGGGTCAGCGACTGGTACCGGCAGGCCATGAACAACTTTTGGATCCCTGAGGAGATCAATCTCTCGCAGGATGTGAAGGACTATCCCCGCCTGCTGTCAGCCGAGCGCTGCGCCTACGATAAAATTCTGAGTTTTCTTGTCTTTTTGGATTCCATTCAGACAGCGAACCTGCCTAATATCGGCGCCTACATTACAGCCAACGAGGTCAATCTCTGCCTGTCCATTCAGGCGTTTCAGGAGTGTGTCCACTCACAGAGCTACAGCTATATGCTCGACACCATCTGTTCCCCCGTGGAGCGCAATGACATCCTCTACCAATGGAAAACGGACGAGCATCTGCTGCGCCGCAACACCTTCATTGGGGACTGCTACAACGAGTTTCAGGAGCGGAAGGACGCTCCCACGCTGCTGCGCGTGATGATGGCGAACTATATTTTGGAGGGCATCTATTTTTACAGCGGCTTTATGTTCTTCTACAATCTCTCCCGAAACGGGAAGATGCCCGGCTCGGCGCAGGAGATCCGCTATATCAACCGCGACGAGAACACGCACTTGTGGCTGTTCCGCAATATCATCACGGAGCTGCAAAAGGAGCAGCCGGAGTTGTTCACCGCCGAGAGCGTACAAGCGCTGCGCGAGATGATGCGTGAGGGCGTGGAGCAGGAGATCGCATGGGGGCATTATGTGATCGGCGACGACATCCCGGGGTTGAACCGGCAGATGATCAGCGATTACATCCGCTATCTCGGCAATCTTCGCTGGACGAGCCTTGGCTATCCGGCATTGTATCCGGGCTTTGAGAGCGAACCGGAGAGCATGGAATGGGTCAGCCAGTACGCTGACGCCAATATGGTCAAGACCGATTTCTTTGAGGCACGCAGTACCGCCTACGCCAAGAGCACCGCACTGATAGACGATTTATAAGAAAACCAAAGACATCAGAATAGGAGGTATTTTTTATATGGATATCCGAACGGTAACAGATGCCATCCGCTATGTAGGGGTGGATGATAACACATTGGCACTCTTTGAAAACCAGTACCCCGTCCAGCCTATGGGAGTGAGCTACAACTCCTATGTCATTCTGGACGAGAAAATCGCCGTGATGGACAGCGTGGACGCACGGGCGGCGGAGGAATGGCTTTCCAATGTAGCGCAGGTGTTGGGGGGGCGCAACCCCGATTATCTTGTGGTCACACACATGGAGCCGGATCATTCCGGCAGCCTCATGCGGATAGCGCAAGAGTACCCGGAGATGAAGATCGTGGGAAACGCGAAAACATTTACCCTGATCAAGCAGTTCTTTGGCACGGGTGCATTGTCGGAAGACCGTATGCTGGAGGTTGGCGAGGGCAGCACGATCTCTCTGGGCTCACACCGGCTGCGCTTCCTGCTGGCACCGATGGTACACTGGCCGGAGGTGATGACGGCGTATGAGGAAACGGAAAAAATCCTGTTCTCGGCGGATGCCTTCGGACGCTTTGGCTCACTGGAACGGACTGCCCGTGCCCCCTGGGTGCCGCAGGCCCGACGGTATTATTACAATATTATCGGGAAATATGGCGCACAGGTGCAGGCTCTGCTGAAAAAGACCTCCGCGCTGGAGATCCAAACGATCTGCCCGCTCCATGGTCCCGTGCTTACAGAAGGGCTGGAGGAGTGTCTGCGGCTCTATGATCTCTGGTCACAATGGGAACCAGAAGAATCGGAGAGCATACTGATTGCCCACGCATCCATCCATGGAAATACTGCCCATGCGGCGAAGACCCTCAAGGGTAAATTAGAGAAAAAAGGCGTGCAGGTCAGCATATGTGATCTCACTGTGACAGATCTTTCCTACGCTGTTGCCAGTGCGTTCTACTGCGGGAAACTGGTGTTGGCCTGCTCCACTTATGACGGAGGACTGTTCCCGCCCATGAAGGCCTTTTTGGATCATTTACAGACAAAGGGATTCCGAAACCGCCGGATCGGCCTCATGGAAAACGGCTCATGGGCCCCTGCTTCCGCGCGGCTGATGCGCGCCGAGTTGGAAAAGATGAAGGAACTCCGACTGTGTGAAACGGAGGTATCGCTGCGCGGCGCACTGAACCAAACCAGCGAAGCGCAGATGGACGCTCTTGTGGCGGAGCTCTGCGCGGAATAAGCTGCAACAAACCGCAGCTATTCTCGTACAGATGATGGTCTTACTCATCTGCTTTATGTCCCAAGGGCAGAGTACCGTCATCTCAGGTTGAGGTCACGATGTGGTGTGGGGCGAGAACGGAGTCTTGAGAATACCCAAACAAAAGAAAGGAGCTGACAGATATGGCAGCTATGAATATGAATCAGGAGCAGTTTGAGCAGGCGACCCGGGGCGAAAAGCCCGTTTTGGTGGATTTCTGGGCGCCCTGGTGCGGCTATTGCCGGAGGATCGGCCCTGCGTATGAGAAGATTGGAGAGGAATACGCGGACAGCCTCGTTGTCAGCAAGATCAATATTGACGAGGAGCCGCGGCTGGCGGGGGCCGAGGGGATTGAGGTCATCCCAACTCTGGTGCTGTACCGGAACGGAAAGGCCGTGGATTCCATCACCGCGCCCGGCTCAAAGGCAGAGATCGACCGCTTCATTCAGGAAGCCTTGGCGAAATAACGGAGGGTTCAGATATGAACAACAATCATGTTTATGATATGCTCGTGGTGGGCGGCGGCCCGGGCGGCTACACCGCCGCCCTGTACGCGGCCCGGTCGGGGCTGGACACCGTTGTGCTGGAAAAGCTGTCTGCTGGCGGGCAGATGGCCCTGACCGAGCAGATCGACAACTACCCCGGCTTTGAGAACGGGATCGACGGCTTCTCTCTGGCGGAGAAGATGCAAAAGCAGGCGGAGCGTTTTGGGGCACGCAGCGAATACGCGGAAGTTCTCCGCATGGATCTGACGGCGGTTCCCAAGCTCGTGGAGACCAGCGAGGGGATCTTCCGGGGGAAAACCGTGGTGCTGGCCACCGGCGCAGACCCCAGAACGCTGGGCGTTGCCGGAGAGACGGAGCTGTTGGGCCGGGGCGTGGCCTACTGTGCCGCCTGCGATGGGATGTTTTACAAGGACAAAACGGTGGTCGTGGTGGGCGGCGGCAATTCCGCCGCGGCAGATGCCCTCCTTCTCAGTCGCGTGGCGAAAAAGGTGATCCTCGTCCACCGCAGAGACACCCTGCGGGCCACCAAGATCTATCACGAGCCACTGGAACAGGCCGAAAATGTGGAATTCCGCTGGAACAGCACCGTTTCCGCGCTGATTTCCGGGGACAGGCTGACCGGCGTACGCCTGCGGGACACCGTCACCGGTGAGGAAAGCGTGGTGGACTGCGACGGCGTATTTGTCAGCGTGGGCCGACAGCCCGCCACGGCGCTGGCGGTGGGTCAACTGGCGCTGGACGGCGGCGGCTATATCGTGGCCGGAGAGACCACGGAAACCAGTATTCCCGGCGTTTACGCCGTGGGCGACGTGCGGACGAAGCCCCTCCGTCAGGTGGTCACCGCCGTGGCGGACGGCGCGATGGCAGTCCACATGGCGGAGAAATATATCGCGGAAAACCGATAAGGAAGGTAGATTGAAAAAGCCATGTTTAAGGTCAGGCCGGATACGACCGCAGTGGGGATGCCGACATATCTGCAAGGAAAACTGCCAGAGTGATGGCAGATAAGATCACCCATGTAAGATCGGGAGATATGTTGTCTCTCCATATCCAGTCCACGCAACAGTGAGCAACTGAACACAAAACACAGCCACAGATGTACTCTGCGGCTGTGCTTTTATGCATAGTACTTACGGAAAGGATTCGATAAGCAGATTTCTGTGATACGGATTTTGGATTCTCGCAGAGAGGAATTTCGATTGAGTAAAGCATATGAGCAGAAAATTGACGTGGTAAATGTCATTACTGCTCCAGAAATTGAAATGTTGATTATTCATGCGGAAGGAGCATATGATCAGTTTAAGCGTTCTGGAAAAAACCAAGCGAATTTTGTAAAACAAATCTTCGGATGCATGATGTGAAGTCGTATGAGATAGAATCGTCTTCGATGCCTCGTTGGGAAACCAACGAGGTATTTTTTTTGCCCCAATCCGACTGCATAGGACACTGAAAAAATCAAAACAAACCGTATGTAGTCCTGCAAGGACAACCAAAGTGCGCCTACGAGGCCAACGCGAAACCGGAGGATTCTTGTTAAACTTGCTTTGTAAGGACGAAAGTCCGGATGTCCCTTGAAAACTGAATACTCATTCTTCAGGTACATTCCTGTTTGGTCGAGCCTTCGACTGCACGCCATGAAGCCCATCGGGGCGATAGCGGTTTCGCAGAAGCAAATGCCGGATTGCAACCGGCGGCGGTGCTAAAGCCAGACAGGGACAATGATACTTCCGTAATTCGCGGTCCGGCCATAAGGAAGGCGGGATGGTTAAATTCCAATGGAGCAGTGAAGCACACTGCCGCCTGTGAGAAATCCTACATCTCTGGGGTGATAAGAAAAAGTACAGAGAAACCATATTTTCAGAAAGCACTGCTGGGTGCTGTATCAGCATGATACCTGGCAGGCTTTATCCATATCAGTGTATGGAGATTGGAGACAACAGAAAATGAAAGAAAACTGGGTTTATCGGCGAGGTGATTTATATCTCGCCAATCTCGGTGTTCCGGTTGGATCAAAGCAGGGCGGTGTTCGTCCTGTTGTGGTTCTTCAGAATGATGCCAGTAATTATTATGCGCCGACAATCACGATTGCTCCGCTGACATCGAAAATTGAGAAGAAGCGAAAGCAGCCAACGCATTTCTTTCTCCGTAAAGCAAAGGGACTGGCAAAACCGTCTATGGTATTGGCAGAACAGCTCGACACCTGCGACAAGATATGCGTGATTCGCTATCTTGGGCGGGTAAGTAAGGGGCAGATGCGTGGGATTGACGAAGCTGTAAGGATTCAGCTTGGTTATTACATTCCGGAACAGGCAGAGAAAAAAAGACAGGGCAAATGCCGAAAGGAAGGCGAAGAAGGCGATGGATAAACTGATTACAAGGAAGGAAGCAGCCAGTATACTGGGAATCAGCGTAAAAACACTGGATGCTGCAAGAACAGACGGTTTGATCTCCTATGTTCAGTATGTGGAAAACGGCTGCGTTTATTTCACGGAAGTGGGGATTCAGGAGTACATTGCAAAATGTACGCACCGTGCAAAACCGATGGAACGTGCTGCGACATATCGCAAACCTCGAAGCTTTCGGCGGTAAAAATCGACATCGTTGAGTATGGACGATGAATCCGCAATAATGAAAGCAACAACAGGATTGGAGGTAATGATATGGCGGCAAGAAGAATGATGCTTCCCGATTATGGTACGGTGAGTATGAAGGGAACGCAGTATTATCGAACCCGTGTAACAGATCAGCAGGGGCGGCGGGTTTCCTTATACGTAAGAACGAGAGAGGAACTGTACCAGAAGGAACAGGAAGCGATCCAGCAGATTGAGAACAAGACGTATCGCCGCAGTACACCTATATTACGAATCTGATTCATGCTTCGGTTGATCCGAAGACAGTTCAGTATCTTGCCGGTCATGAAAGTAGCAAGATCACCATGGATATTTACGCCAAGGTGAAATATAATCGCCCAGAGCAGCTCGAAGGAGTGCTGGAAGATGCTTTTGCATCGTGGGATTAAGAGTAAATCAGAAAAAACTTAGGGCAGGGATGGTCAAAAATCCCTGCCCTTTTTACATACATTCGACATCCTTGAAGGAAGTAGTGTACGCCATGATAATAAGAGTAGCAACACCCAATGTATGAAGATAGACGAGGAGGAGAACACATGGCTAAAGGAAAAAAGCGCCCTGCTGAACTTCCGGAATACGGAACAGTGATGATGAAAGGGGTACAGTATTACCGCACCCGGATTACAGATGCAGACGGAAAGAGAGTGGCGATTTATGGGCTGACACGCGAAGAATTATATGACCGGGCGGAAGATGCCCAGAAGAAAATCGCGGAAGTGGTTTTCCACAGAGAGAATCCGACCGTAGAAGAGTACTGCGAAAAATGGCTGTTGATGCGGTCTGGAACGGTAAGAACCAATACGTTGGAGGGATACGCGCGGATGGTGAATCGGTACATCGTGGGGCCGATTGGACAGATGTATATGGATGAGGTGACCACAGATGACCTGCGGCTGCTGATGGTTCCGCTATCAAAAGGTTCTTCCGGAATGTATGGTCAGCTCAATATGCTGATTAAGAACATTTTTAATTCGGCAGAAGAGAGCAAGGTGATCAAAGAGAATCCATCCAAAACGATTTGCGCAAGAGGAGGAAAGCCTGCGAAACGGCGCGAAGCTTTGACGGATGAACAGACTGCCATTTTGCTGGATAGCATTCGTGAGCTACCACCGTATGTTTTCGTAATGATCGGCTTGTACGCGGGATTGCGTAGAGAAGAGATTCTTGGACTTCAATGGGACTGCGTATTCCTGAATGAAAAAACGCCGTACATTTCTGTAAGGCGTGCATGGCATGTGGAAGGCGGTGAGCCGGTGGTCAACACACTTTTGAAGACTCCGGCAGCGAAGCGAGATGTTCCGATTCCCAAATGCCTGGTAGCCTGTCTCAAGGAAGCAAGGGAAAAATCAGAATCGGAATATGTGATCTCGAATTCGAAGGGAACTGTTTTGACGGAAACACAGTTTGTGAGGGTCTGGAAGTACATAACAGTCCGTTCTACCGCAGAACGCTGTTATTACACCTATGTAAATGGGCAGTCCATCAAGCATAGAATAAAGCCAAGGCTTGGTGAGCATCAGCCGAACAATCCCAAGCTGGTGTATACGATGGACTTCAAGGTGACTCCGCACATGCTGCGGCACACCTACATCACCAATCTGATTTACAAAGGTGTTGATCCAAAGACGGTGCAGTATCTGGCAGGCCATGAGAACAGCAAAACGACTATGGACATCTATGCGAAAGTCAAGTATAATAAACCTGAGAAATTAAGCAGCGTTGTGAATGCTGCATTCGGGCTGCGTTAAACGGCACCAAAAATCTCGCGATTTCGTGGGTTTACCTATGGGTTTACTGAGAGAGGAAAACCAGAAAACCCGCATAAATACTGGACTTTTTGGACCAAGGATAGGTGAGTACGGTCTCAAAACAGCTCGTCGCGCTCCGCAGTTCAGCAAGCGATAATCGACTGCTCAGACTATATCAAAAGGTTTACAAAAGCCTGGAAAATCAAGGTTTCCGGGCTTTTGCTATATCTAAACGGGCTGATATGGTTTGACCAAATTTGGCAAAACGAGAGCCGATTTCATCCAATTTTTAGTGGTCCGCAAGTGGTTAACTGGCTAAAAAGAGGGCAAAAAGAGGGGGAAGTGGTT
>NZ_QWGI01000038.1:21549-22250 GCF_003435125.1 Clostridium sp. AM25-23AC
TAAAAAGAGGGCAAAAAGAGGGGGAAGTGGTTCCTAAAGTGGTTAACCGAGAACCGATTTTTTGGGGGGCTTTTCAGCCCTCCTTCCCCTCGTTTTTTGGCTGTGGCAGTTTGGCATAGTTTGAGCTAATTTGAATAATTGAATATGAATTTGATGTAGCACACAGTATAAATGCTGGGTGCTTTTTTCATTTCAGGAACTCGTATTCCGGCGATAGAAAGAGCCGTCACTTCACTGTTAATTTTGAAGTGGCGGCTTTTTCTATTTCCAGAAGCAACAGCAATAATTAGAAATGAGGTGAAGTCAATGAACACGCAAATCATCGCCATTGCCAACCAGAAAGGGCGCTATGTGCCAGTGGCACATGTTCAGCGCCGACCGGAGCGGGAGCGGAGAAGCGTTGGCAAGACAACGACCTGTGCCAACTTGGGAATCGGGCTGGCGCAGGCCGGAAAGAAAGTCCTGCTGATCGACGGAGACCCGCAAGGCAGCCTGACGATCAGCTTAGGCAATCCCCAGCCGGACAAGTTGCCCTTTACGCTGTCGGACGCTATGGGGCATATCCTGATGGATGAGCCGATTCATTCCGGCGAGGGTATCCTGCATCACCTGGAGGGAGTAGACTTGATGCCCGCCGACATTCAACTTTCCGGTATGTGAATATAATTTAACCTGTTGTGCTAGATAAAATAATATAAAGA
>NZ_QWGI01000039.1:0-338 GCF_003435125.1 Clostridium sp. AM25-23AC
GCGCAGTCCAGCCAGCAGACCACAGAGGTCAGGAAACAGCGCACACGGCTTGCCACAGCCAAGCAGAGAGTTTCCGAGCTGGAAGTCCTGCTCTGTAAAATCTATGAGGACAACATTTTAGGAAAGCTGTCCGACAGCAGATACGCCACTCTGGACGCTCAATACGAAAAGGAACAGTCCGAGCTTACCGCCGAAATCTCTGCTCTGGAAAAGGCTGTCAAGAGCTATGAGAAGCACGAAAAGGACGCTGATCGTTTTATCGCTCTGATTGACAAGTACGAGAACTTCGACAAGCTGACCATTGCCATGCTCAACGAGTTTATCGAGAAAATCCTTGT
>NZ_QWGI01000039.1:348-20825 GCF_003435125.1 Clostridium sp. AM25-23AC
ATGCTCAACGAGTTTATCGAGAAAATCCTTGTGCATGAGCGTGACCGTAAAGGCAGTATACAGACCACACAGGAGGTCGAGATTTACTTCAATTTTATTGGGCGATTCGTTCCCCCGGCGTTTGGAGAAGTGGAGCTGACCCCGGAAGAATTAGAGGAAATCCGCAAGCGTGAGGAACGCAAGGACAGGCTTCATCAGAACTACTTGAAGCGGAAAGCCAGCGGAGCGCAGAAGCGATACGAGGACAAAATCAAGGGGAGAAAAAAGGCAGAAATCGAAGCCAAGAAAGCCGCCATTCGTGCAGAGGACATTGCAAAGGGAGTGTTCGTTCCCGTCAGCAGTTTACCGCAGAGAGAGCCGATGAAAGGAACGCAGATTGCGTAATCAAATGAGAAAGTCCGGGCAGAAAGCTGTCCGGATTTTTCTCATACTTTTCTCTTACTTTGCAAAAGTTCCGGTAGATTTGTTCACAAGTTTTATGGTATAATTCTAAGATGAACTTGAGCAACAAATCGGAAGTTAAAGCAAATATAGGAATGAAACGTGAACTCCTTTTATGTAATGTTTGTTAAGGTAGGAAAATATATGGAACTCATTGGATTTACTTCATGGCACGATGAAAATTATAAGTTTATTGGTGATTTTGAAGATGAGAATTTGGAGGAAAATGAAATACAGTGGATGAAGTATGAAGAAACTATGGCGGCTTGGAAAGCAACTGTTTCTTATTTGCGCTGTCATGGAATAAAATTCTCAGGAATTTATCATCAAGCGGGCAGATATGGTGTACCGTATTTTGATAATGGAAAAAAACTGTGCTTAGACAATCAATCATGGGGATATTTGATGGAAGAAGTTTTAGAAATGAAACAAGATTGTATTGAGGATATGCCGTGGTGCAAGTGGTCGTATTGGGCTGAACCGAATGAATTTATACTCCCATATGGGGAAACACCTGATGATAGATTTCATTGGAAAAACGATCCAATCGCTAAAATCATGATGGAGCTATACTTGAAAGACAACTCTTCTACATAGGTGAGGAAGCGATAACTTCAAGTTTGTCGAACTGATAAAATCCCTTTAGGAACTAAAGGGCGCACTTCTATACTCTCTGTCGAGAGTAGTGCGTCCTGCGGAGCTTCATTTCCGGTCAGCAGAAGAAAACTGCTCGATCGAGAATGTTTCGTCACTTCGTTCCGTCAAGGTGGCTACACCCCCTTGCGCCGCTAAAGCGACTATCCCCTGTGTACTTGCCGTCCGCAAACGGTTTTGACAAACCGTTCGCCGCCAGCAAGTTTGATAACAAAAATGAAAAATTGAAAGGAGAAACTTATGGGATTAAACTATAAATGTCCAGAGTGCGGAACAGCTTTAGGGTTTGAAGGACTCTGCTGGAGTTGTAGAGCAAAACACCATAGAGAAGAAGTCAATAACTGGTCATTACAAGAAATAGAAGAGAAAAAGAAACAGGTTATAGAGAAACTGAAAGTTACAGAGAAAGATGAATTTTTTTCATCTGATGAGTATGAACTTTTCAATGACCTAATGACAAGAGGAATTGATTGCAAGGAGATTGCAAGAGTAGCTTGCAAAAGAGAAATATATTATCCAAGCGAGCTGTATTATAAAGCTGATGGAGAAATCAGAGACAAACTGATTGAAAAGCTCATGGCAACAACATCAGAGAATGAGGGTAGTAGGCTTTTAGGTTGTTTGGCAATGGTAGGAGATGAAAAGGCACAAGGTGTGTTATATGAATTGAAAAAGAATCCACGACCATGGAGAAAAAAACTGTATGTCGATTCTGATGTTTATGCAGAAGAAGCCGGATGGACATTTGATAGTAAAAATGAATATATCAAACTGACTTACGATAAATGTTTTTCTTTTGAGCTTGGAAAGACCAAGAACGAAAATGGAACTTTCATAGCCAGAAAAAGAGGTGAAAAATGTCCTCATTGCGGTTGTGAATTGGTTGATATTCTTGTATTAGATGGCAGAGATGAACGATTTGCTTTTTTGGGACTTGATGGGATCATTACTGCGAGTTGTTGTCCGAATTGCGTCACACTTTCAGAGGGAATTTCAAATAGATTTACCCTTGATGGGAAAAGCGAAATTTTAGAGTACGACGGTACAGATGAGAACTATTACAGTGATGAGTATTTGAATGCGATGGCAGAAAATAGACTTGTAATTTCAGAAAAAGAAAGACCACTATTTTATGGAGCATTCAATAATGATGTTAATACTATTGGAGGATTTGCAAATTGGGTACAGGATTGGGAATATAGAGAATGTCCTGAATGTGGAAGGAAAATGAAGTACCTTGCTCAAATTCATTGGGATACCATTGAGGATTGTGCAGAAGGAACGCTCTTTATAGAAATCTGCCCTGATTGCAAAATTATTACCATGTTCCATCAGCAGACTTAATTATAACAAGTAAATACGGGAAAATAGACCGTTGACTGGTCGCAATGTGCGAAAAGTTGGCGGTCTTTTTTTTTACCTATTATCCAAAAAGGAGGTCAATCACAATGACAAAATCGAAAACCCTTGAACAGCTCCGAACCGAAAAGGAACGAGCCGAGACGCAGCTTGCACAGGAACAGCACAAGCTGGAGCGTTTGGAGAACAGAAAGAAATATCTGGAGAAAGGCGAACGCACCAAGCGCACCCACCGCCTTTGCAATCTGGGCGGCACGGTTGAGAGCCTTGCCCCGGAGATCAAAGATCTCACACGCACCGAAATGACAGAGCTGATGGAGTACATCTTTTCCCTGTCCGAAGTCCAACGAGCCATCCGCCATATGGCGATTACCCACATCAGCCAAACAAACAGAGAAAAGGAGTTGAAAGCCGATGGCACTATTTCATCTGAGCGTCACGCAGACTAAGCGAAGCGCAGGACAGTCCGCTATTGCTTCTGCCGCCTACCGTGCCGGGGAGCGATTGTATAGCGAGTATTACGGCGAATACAGCGACTACACCCACAAGGGCGGCGTGATCTGCTCTGACATTCTCTTGCCGTCCCATGCACCGCCAGAATACGCAGACCGCCAGACCCTATGGAACGCCGTGGAAAAAGCCGAGCGTGGAAAGAACGCCCAGCTTGCATACAGCTTTGACATTGCCTTGCAGAATGAATTTTCCCTTGAGGAAAACATCGCTCTTGCAAGGCAATTTTTATTGGAGAACTTTGTGAGCCGTGGCATGGTGGTTGACTTCGCCGTACATCAGCCAGACCGGGAGGACGGCGGCATACCAAACCCACACTTCCATGTGCTTTGCCCCATCCGTCCCATTGAGCAGAACGGTAAATGGGGGCTAAAGCAACGCCGGGTGTATGAGCTGGACGAGGACGGAAATCGTATCAGAGACCAGAACGGCGAGTATGTTTTCAATGCCGTTCCCACTACCGACTGGGGCAGTCCCGAAACGCTGGAACATTGGCGTCAGACATGGGCGGAACTATGCAACGCCAAGTTTGCGGAGAAAGGGCTTGATGTTCGCATCGACCACCGAAGCTATGAGCGTCAGGGCGTGGAGCTTCTTCCCACCGTCCATGAGGGCGCAACCGTCCGGGCAATGGAGAAGAAAGGCATACGCACCGAGAAAGGCGAGTTCAACCGCTGGATCAAGGCAACCAATGCCGTTATCCGGGACATTAAGAAGAAAATCGCTCTCCTGTTTGATTGGATTGCCGAAGCAAAAGCGGAGCTTGCCAAGCCGCAGGCACCCGACCTTGTTTCTCTGCTGAACGCCTATTACACCAGCCGCAGAGCCGGGGCTTATTCGCAGAAAGGCAAGGTCAGCAACCTAAAGGAGATGAACGATACTTTCAATTATCTCCGGGCAAACGGCATTTACTCCCTTGAGGATTTGGAACGCCGTGTCAGCGAACACAGTGCTGCCACCGAGAGCTTGAAGAAAACGCTGGACGAGCAGACCGCCCGAATGAAAGCGATTAAGCGGCTCTATGACAGCTCCGCTGCTTTCCAGAGCTTGAAGCCTGTCTATGACGGCTTGCAGAAAATCAAGTTTGAGAAGCCCAGAGCCAAGTACAAGGCAGAGCATGAAGCGGAACTGATACAGTTCTACGCCGCCAGACGAAAGCTGACCGGGGAGTTCCCAGACGGCAAGGTGGATATGAAAAAGCTGTCCGACGAGTATGACGAGCTGGAACAGGCGCACAACACCACCTATGGCGAGTTTAAGACCGTCAGAGACGATTTACACCGCCTTTGGAAGGTCAAGTCATGTGTAGATACTGCCGCCCGATTTAACGAGCGCACAGAGGAACAAAAGCTCCAAAATCGACCCCAAACACGACACAAAAAGGAGGATATATCCCGATGAAAAAATACGACTGGAAGAACGAGTACAACCCCATCCGCAGAACGGCAAAACGCCTTTTGAGCGGAGAAGCTTTGACCGATGGCAGACCGCTTTCCGACCTGATCGAGCTGGACGAACACACCCGGAAATGCCTTGCCTTTGAAGCCACCCTCACCGACCGCCAGATTGATATGTTGCAGGAGCTGGGCTATCTGCCTGTTATCATGAGACAGTACGGCGAGGAATGTGCGAACTGCCCCTACACGCTGGACGAGCGTGAGCATGGCATTTGCAGACGATGCGCTGTTTTCAAGAAGTAAGGAGGACGCCCATGCAGTACACCCAAGCACAGATCGACCGGGCAAACGCCGTCAGTTTGGAAGATTTTCTCCGCACACAGGGAGAGACGCTTATCAAAAGCGGACGGGAATACCGCTGGAAAGAACATGACAGCCTGACCGTCCGGGGAAACAAGTGGTTTCGCCACAGCCAGAGCAAGGGCGGCTATCCCATTGATTTTGTCATGGAGTTTTACGGCAAGTCCTTTCCCGAAGCTGTCCAGCTCTTAACCGGCGAAAGCGGTGAGGGACAGAGCGAAGCCAGCACAGCACCGCCCACAGCGTTTCACTTGCCCTTGCACAACAGGACAGCCGACAGAGCAATCCAATATCTCACAGAAAGCCGAGGTCTCAACAAAACGCTTGTTGAGGCTTTTCTTCTTTCCGGGGATATTTACGAGGACGCAAAGCGGCACAATGTTGTGTTTGTCGGCAGAGACCGAAGCGGTACACCGAGATACGCCCATGTGCGAGGAACGGCAGACCCATTCAGACAGGACATTGCCGGGTCTGACAAATCCTATCCGTTCCGACACGAGGGTAATGGCAATCAGCTCTTTGTCTTTGAAGCGCCGATTGACCTGTTATCGTTTATCTGCCTTTATCCGCAGGATTGGCAGACAAGAAATTATCTTGCCCTGGGCGGCGTTTCTGGCAAAGCCCTTGACCGTTTTCTTTCTGAGCGCAAGGACACCCAAAAAGTGTTCCTCTGCCTTGACAGCGACACCGCAGGAAATGAAGCCTGCACACGACTGGCACAGTCCATTCCCGGCGAGATCGCCGTCATTCGCCTTGTCCCGGCAAGGAAAGACTGGAACGATGTTCTCCGTCAGCAAGCGGATATTCCAAACCGCAAATTCATAGCCGAGACAATCACGCTGCGAGAGCTGCCCACCGCCCAGCCTGTCCCAATGCTCCGTATGGCTGATGTGGAGCTGACGAGCGTGGAATGGCTATGGTTTCCCTATATCCCATTTGGAAAGCTGACAATTATCCAGGGCAATCCCGGCGAGGGCAAGACCTACTTTGCCATGCGCCTTGCGGCGGCTTGCACCAATCGAAAGCCTTTGCCCGGTATGGAGACACTTGAGCCTTTCAATATCATCTATCAAACTGCCGAGGACGGTCTGGGCGATACCGTCAAGCCCCGACTGATAGAAGCGGACGCAGACCTTGAACGAGTGCTTGTCATTGATGACAGGGACGCACCTCTGACCCTTGCCGATGAGCGCATAGCAAGGGCAATCCGTGAGAACAACGCAAGGCTTGTTATCATTGACCCGGTACAGGCGTTTCTGGGCGCAGATGTGGACATGAACCGGGCAAATGAAGTCCGTCCCATCTTCCGCAGTCTGGGAGACATTGCACAGGCTACTGGGTGCGCTATCGTGCTGATTGGACACCTGAACAAAGCCGCAGGAACGCAAAGCACCTACCGGGGATTGGGGTCTATCGACATTACGGCGGCAGTCCGCAGTCTGCTGTTTATTGGCAAGCTGAAGGACATTCCGACAACGAGGGTGCTTATCCATGAGAAAAGCTCCCTTGCGCCGCCCGGACAGTCCCTTGCCTTTTCTCTGGGAGATGAGAAAGGTTTTGAGTGGATAGGGGCTTATGACATTACCGCTGACGAGCTTCTTGCCGGGACAGACACCGCCAAGACCGAGAGCAAGACTGCACAGGCGCAAATGCTCATTCTGGAACTGCTTGCGGACGGAAAGCGTATGCCGAGCGCAGAGTTGGAAAAGGCAGTCAATGAGCGTGGGATTTCTTCACGCACCATGAGAACGGCAAAGAGCCGTATCGGGGACAGACTTGTGACCGAGAAAGACGGCACAGCATGGGTCTGCTATCTCCGAAACTGACAACAGGAACACGGCAAGCGTGGCAAAGACGGCAAGGTTTTTATAGATACCTTAATGTTGCCGCCTTGCCTTGTTCCCTCATACTGACACCGCCCGATGATGAACAGTCACCGGGCATTTTTCATTTACAGGAGGATTTTGAATGAACAATACCGCAACTAACACCGCCACTTGCCCGACTGTCAGAAAGCAGATCGGCAAGACAACCTATATCGTCCGTGTCCATTTCAGCCAGACCGCAAAAGAGACGATGGAGGACAAAATCAAGCGTCTGCTCCGTGAGGAGGTGCGGAAAATGTAACTTATTTTTGAATTTGATAAAAAAGTCCTTGACAACTCGCATCCGGCAAGACGGCAAAAAGCATTTTAATTTCCTGCGGTGCGCGGCTGGCTCCCTTTGACATCCCGCAGCTTCGTGAAGTCATGGCCTATGACGAATTGGAGCTTGACCGCATCGGAGATCGGAAAACGGCGGTATTCTTCATTATTTCCGATACCACGCAGACCTACAACTTTTTAGTGGCGCTTGCTTTTTCGCAGATGTTCAACCTCCTGTGTGAACGGGCGGACAATGTTCACGGTGGCCGCCTGCCGCACCATGTACGAGTGCTGTGGGACGAGGCAGCCAACACGGGACAGGTGCCCCAGCTCGAAAAGCTGGTCGCGGTTATCCGCTCCCGCGAGGTGAGTCTGTGCCTGCTGTATCAGCAGTTAGCACAGTGCAAGGCCATTTACGATAAACACGCCGAGACAATCCTCGGCAACATGGACAGCGTGGTGTTCCTCGGTGGCCGCGAAGCCAGCACCATCAAGGAAATATCCGAAAACTGGCTGGGAAAGGCCACAATCAGTATGCAGACCGACAGCCGTTCCCGTGGCCAGTCGGAAAGCTACAGTCAAAATACCCAGCGGCTGGGCCGGGAACTGATGACCCCAGCCGAACTTGCAACCATGCCGGGAGATAAATGTATTTTGCAGCTTCGGGGCCTGCCCCCGTTCTTCTCTCCCAAGTATGATCTGAAACGGCATCCGAACTACCGCTATACGGCGGAGGCCGATAAACAGAAAAACGCTTTTGACCTCGACAGGCTCATTAACCGCCGCAGGCGGCCCGGGCTGAACGAGGCGTGTACGATGTATGAGGTGGCTGTGCCGGACGATGCACTCACGGAAGATGACGAGGACATCCTCAACTATGATGACATCGACGATCCAGACGCCTTTGCATAAACGCTTCGAGACAAAGTGTCCCGAAGTTTGTAACCTGCCGCCTGTATGGGCGGCTTTTTTGCTACCGGGAAAATCCCGGAGAAATGGAGGCTTATATGGCATTTTTCTCATCTGCAATCGACACTTTACAGACCCTCGTTATTGCTCTCGGCGCTGGCCTTGGCGTGTGGGGCGTGGTTAATCTGCTGGAGGGCTACGGCTCGGATAACCCGGGCTCCAATGCTCATGTACGGTAAGGAAGCAAGCAACCGAAAACAAGAGATAGACCGCCAGCACTACACTATTCCGAACCAAAGACCAAAAGATAAGCATTGTGGGAAAATCTAAACTTTTGGATTTTCCTACAATGCCGACTACGGCGGAATCCTTCCCACTCCTTATATCTTTATTTCCGTATACATTGAATTTGTATTTAGTAAATGCTATAATGTCCCTATTCAAATTATAAATGTGTTGAATTAGTTACATGTACATATTTTTTGTGCCGCATAAATACCCTGTTGAGGTTGTCGTTCTTTGTCCAGATGTGGAAACAATAAAAGGAAGGGAACGATACAGGGAGAAAACAGGCTATTCCGGCTTTACGGTTGAAACCTTATACGATACATTTATGCAGACAACACCACGGATCGGCTTTTGGCTGGACAATTCCAACCAAACACCACAGCAGACAGCAGAAACCATTCTGAACGCCAGAAAGTCGGTATGATTGTTACATATAAGGGGAAGAAAAATTTCTTTTAGGTACTTTCTTTCCTAAAACTAATGTGATATAATAGCATCATTCCAAAAAAGGAGTAAAAAATATGCGGC
Organism: Clostridium sp. AM25-23AC; assembly: GCF_003435125.1. Lineage (NCBI taxonomy): Bacteria > Bacillati > Bacillota > Clostridia > Eubacteriales > Clostridiaceae > Clostridium > Clostridium sp. AM25-23AC. The sequence goes on from NZ_QWGI01000039.1 coordinate 8,939, forward strand.
AAGGTATTCTTAAATAAAACTATAATCAAATAGTGGGAACAAAGGATTATGATAGTCCCTTTTGTGGGGGCTTGGTTTTTTGTACCCAATTTAAGAATACTTTTGCCTTATCAATTTTGACATATCCGAAAAACAGCAATCACAAACAGGTGTATGCTGTATATGTGTATGTCCGCAAATTATAATCCCCAGTGGTAAAAGTATTTTACTGCTGGGGATTTTTATGCCCTTTTGGGGCTGTAAAAGGAGGACAATCACATGAAAATAATCAATATTGGAATTCTCGCCCATGTAGACGCAGGAAAAACAACATTGACGGAAAGCCTGCTGTACACCAGTGGAGCGATTGCGGAACAAGGAAACGTGGATAAAGGAACTACAAGAACAGACACTATGATTTTGGAACGGCAGCGCGGAATTACCATTCAGACAGCGGTTACTTCTTTTTGCTGGAATGATTATAAAATCAATATCGTGGACACTCCCGGTCATATGGATTTTTTAACCGAAGCATACCGCTCTTTATCTGTCCTTGACGGAGCTGTTTTAGTCATTTCGGCAAAAGACGGCGTACAGGCACAAACCCGTATATTATTCCATGCGCTTCAGAAAATGGACATTCCGACAATTATCTTTATAAATAAGATAGACCAAAATGGGATCGACCTGCGGCGTGTTTACCAAAGCATTAAAGATAAACTTACCAGTGATATGATTGTCATGCAGGAGGTTTCCCTGTCGCCAAAGATAACCATGACCGATATTTCTGATTTGGACAAATGGGATATGATTATTTCCGGAAGCGATGAACTATTAGAACGATATGTTGCAGAGGATTCTTTGGATATACAGGAATTACAATATGAAAAGTGCAAAAGAACCAGATGCTGCTCTTTGTTTCCTGTTTATCATGGGAGTGCAAAAGACAATTTAGGAACAGAAAAACTGATTGAAGCGATTACAGAAACTTTCATTACAGAAACAGACGATATTCAGTCTGAATTATGTGGATATGTTTTTAAGGTTGAGTATACAGAGCGGAAAAAACGGCTTTCTTATTTACGCCTGTATCATGGGACGCTCCATTTACGGGATACCCTGCTGCTGTCAAAAAAGGAAAAAATAAAGATTACAGAAATGTGTATTCCGTCAAATGGTGAAATCGTCCCGGTTGACCATGCCTGTCCGGGAGAAATTGTTATTTTAGCTGATGATACTTTGAAACTGAACGACATTCTGGGAAATGAAAAACTCCTGCCTCACAAAACACGGATTGATAATCCCATGCCATTACTTCGGACAACGGTAGAGCCGCAAAAGCCGGAGCAAAGGGAAGCCCTGTTAAATGCCCTCACAGAGATTGCTGATACAGACCCTCTTTTGCATTTTGACATTGATACTGTTACACATGAGATTATATTATCTTTTTTGGGAAAAGTACAGTTAGAAGTTATTTGTTCGCTATTAGAAGAAAAATATCATGTGGGCGTGGCTATGAAAGAGCCTTCGGTTATTTATCTGGAAAGACCGCAAAAAAAAGCGAGCTACACGATTCATATTGAAGTGCCGCCGAATCCGTTTTGGGCATCTATTGGTTTGACTGTAACACCGCTTCCTGTTGGAAGCGGAACACAATATAAAAGCGAGGTATCTCTCGGCTATTTAAACCAAAGTTTTCAAAATGCCGTCATGGAGGGTGTGCGTTATGGAATGGAGCAGGGCTTATATGGCTGGGGAGTGACAGACTGCCAAATTTGTTTTGATTATGGAGTTTATTACAGCCCGGTCAGCACCCCCGCTGATTTTCGTTTTCTTGCGCCTGTCGTGTTGGAGCAGGCATTGAAAAAAGCAGGAACACAACTGTTGGAACCATACCTTTCCTTTACCCTTTTTGCACCGCAGGAATATCTTTCACGGGCTTATAATGACGCACCAAAGTATTGCGCAATCATTGAATCAACCAGACTTGAAAAAGATGAAGTTATTTTTAAGGGGGAAATCCCTGCCCGTTGTATTGGTGAATATAGAAATGATTTGAATTTTTATACAAATGGAAGAAGTGTCTGCATTACAGAATTAAAAGGGTATCAGGAAACTTCCGGCGAGCCTGTGTTTCAGCCACGCCGCCCGAACAGCCGTTTAGACAAGATCCGGCATATGTTTCAGAAGATAATGTAACATCTTGCGCAATGCAAACGTTCATTGCTGGCTATTGCGAAATATCATTGATAAAATCAGCATCAGAGAGGAGGAACCATTTTGAACCAGAAACAGACGGATATTACAACAGGAAAGCAAATACGTCATCTGCGAACACAATCGGGAATGACACAGGAAGAACTGGCTGGGAAATTGAATGTTACCCGGCAGGCGCTATCGAATTGGGAGAGAGATGTTAATGAACCCGATTTAAATACGTTGAAAAAAATTTGTTTTCTTTTTGGAGTCCACATGGACGATTTTGCGAAGGAGGTAATAACAAAAATGGAAACATGTGAAAAAAAGAGAAACGACAATTTAATAAGTATGATATGGCAATTGGACTTTTTTATGGTGTCGGGATATTTCTTGGCATTGGTATTTTCTTTGTTGGCGGTTTTATGACAATGTCGGGTGCAGGGTGGGGAGCATCACTATTTGGCGGTGGCTGTTTTTCTCTTGTATTTGGCTTGATATGCCATGCAGTTATTACATTGAGAAGAAATGACAAATGATGACATATCCTGCTTTCTAGTCTTTTCGGTCATATCGCGTAAAAAAGCCGCTGCTTTTGGCTTTCCAATAGCGGCGGCAAAGGGAAATATCCTTTGAATACCTTACAGAAGAAAAGTTTTGCAGCATTATAAAAATAAAAGCCTATACCATTTTGGAAAGAAAAGATACATAATAGTCAAGACGGCAACAATCAGAAGTTATGGAGGGTAACAATGGAATATAGTAAGGAAGATTTAATGGAAGCAAAAAGGCAAATTTTGGGAGTGGGAGAGAACATGGGAACAGAGGAAAGCAAAAAGATCTGGGAGAAAAACGCACAATTTTGGGATGATGCAATGGGTGACGAATCCAATGAATTTCACAGAGAGGTAGTACGTCCCAAAGTAACGGAACTTCTCTCTCCTGATCCTTCGGATTACATTTTGGATATTGCGTGCGGCAATGGAAATTATTCTTCGTATCTTGCACAGAGAGGCGCTTCGGTCGTCGCTTTTGATTACAGCAAAAAAATGATAGAATTGGCTAAAAGACGGCGATCACAATATGCAAAACAAATTGAGTTTTGCGTAGCGGATGCGACCAATAGAGAAAGCTTATTAGGATTAAAAAGAAATCGAGCCTTTACGAAAGCAGTTTCTAATATGGCAATTATGGATATTACGGATATTGAACCGCTTTTTATGGCTGTTTATGAACTATTGGAGGAAAACGGGATTTTTGTCTTTGCAACGCAGCACCCTTGTTTTATCACATTGACTGAAAAATATATGACACCGCACAGTTACTATGATATAGCGATCGAAGGGCAGCCGGAGGAGCAGATTTATTATCATCGTTCCATACAAGATATTTTTAACCTTTGTTTCAGAGCTGGATTTGTCATTGATGGATTTTATGAAGAATGTTTCAAAAACAATAAAGAAATTCCTATGGTAATGATAGTAAGGCTTAAAAAGGTAAAACGTGATAGCTTAAAATAAATTCAAGTTTGCCGGATAAATAGCAAACCCGGCCGAGCCAGTCAACGGTCAAGATGAACGGGCTTCGCCCGCCGTTGACAGCCCCGCCCGGTTTTGCAGTTAGGCAGTCAAGGAGCGACAGCCTAAAGTGCTGCCGCCCCTTACTATCATAAAAAGCAACTACTAACCAGCCACAGCCCTTTTGGGAGGAAAGGGGGATTTTCCATGACCTGTACAGAAGAATATCGGGAACATATCGAGTACACTTTCCATGCCTTTTGCAAAGTCGTTATCCGAAATGCAACGATCAACGCAGCGAGGACACGGAGCAGGAAGCACAAAAGAGAAATATCCCTTGAATACCTCACAGACGAAAAGCACTACCCTTTAGGCACGACAGATGAATATTTCCAAGCCCCGGAGCCGGACGAGGAATACATACTTACCCTTTGCGGCGATACGGTCATTTTCAGCAGCGGTTTACTTGCGGAAGCCCTGTCACGGCTGGACGAACGGGAGCGGGAAATGATTTACCTGTCCTTTTTCAAGCGTATTCCACAGCACGAAATTGGCAGACAGTACGGGCGCAGCCGCAGCACAGCGGGCTACCATATCCGAAAAGCCCTACGGCAGCTCCAAGCGGAAATGGAGGGAATGGCATATGAGAAATAATAGGCTTCTCCCCTATGAAACAATCGTCCAAGCCGCCAGCGGGGAGCCGGAAGCGGTGGGAACTGTATTGCAGTATTACCGCCGCCGCATACAATGTGCCGCCCGTGTGAATGGACGGGTAGACCAAGATACAGAGGACTACATCACCCAGACGCTTCTCACAGCTATTTTCAAGTTCCGCTTTGGGAGATAGCCCTACCGCCTACAACTGAATAACCGCCGCTTCGCCGGCAACCAGAAAGCAGTAAATCTATTCAACAGATTTGCTGCTTTTTTTCGTTCCTGTTTGGCATTTTTGAAAATCCCCAGTATGAAAAAACAAAAGGGAAAATAGCCGCCGCAGTTGGCAAAATCCCTTACTTATCCGTAGAGGGTATCAAAGAAAAAAATACTGCCATTGTCCGCCTATTCCGGCTTGCGTGGTGTTGTAGGGAATAGAGGGGAAATTCTAAAAATCTCCGTCCATTTTGCTTTGCGTGGTGTTGTAGGTAGTGAAAGGAAAATTTTCAAGATAAGCCGGAATAGCGGGTAGCAAAGCCCTTTTGAAACGTTTTGTTAGCGGAAAGGACGGGAGCCGGGGAACGCCGGAGTTTTTCAGAGCAAGATTCTACCGAGGTGCCAAAATTCGCTCTCCGCTTATTTTTGCCCCTGCGGGAATCTTGTTGGGGAGTGCCTTCCCCAAACCCTGCTATGCGCCCTGTCGGGCGAGAAAGGAGGTCACAGACCATGCGAAAGAAATACAATACGCCCCACCGCCGTCATGTGGTAAAGACCCGCATGACCGATGAAGAATACGCCGACTTCACCGGGCGGCTGGCGGCTTATGAAATCAGCCAGTCCGAGTTTATCCGGCAAGCCATACGGAAAGCGACCATACGCCCCATTGTCACCGTTTCCCCGGTCAATGACGGGCTGCTTGCCGCCCTCTCCAAGCTCACGGCAGAGTACGGGAAAATCGGCGGCAACTTAAACCAGATTGCCCGGAGCCTGAACGAATACGGAAGCCCCTACCGGGGGCTGGAAAAGGAAGTGCGGGGAGCCGCCGCCGACCTTGCCGCCTTGAAGTTTGAAGTCTTGCAGAAAGTAGGTGAAGCCGTTGGCGATACTCAAACATATCAGCTCTAAAAATGCCAACTACGGGGACGCTGAAAAATACCTCACATTCGAGCATGACGAGTTTACCATGAAGCCCACCCTTGACGCAGACGGGCGGCTCATACCGAGGGTAGACTACCGCATATCCTCTCTGAATTGTGGCGGGGAGGATTTTGCCGTTGCCTGTATGCGCTCCAATCTCCGCTACGGCAAGAACCAGAAACGGGAGGACGTAAAGAGCCACCACTACATCATCAGCTTTGACCCACGGGACGGCCCGGACAACGGCTTGACCGTTGATCGGGCGCAGGAGCTGGGCGAGAAGTTCTGCGCCGAGCATTTCCCCGGACACCAGGCCCTTGTCTGCACCCACCCGGACGGACACAGCCACACCGAAAATATCCATGTGCATATCGTCATTAACAGTCTGCGGATTGCGGAGGTTCCCATGCTGCCCCACATGGACAGGCCAGCGGACAGGAAAGCAGGCTGCAAGCACCGCTGTACGGACGCAGCTATGAACTATCTGAAAGCCGAAGTCATGGAGATGTGCCACAGCGAGGGGCTTTACCAGATAGACCTTTTGAACGGCAGCAAAGAACGCATTACCGAGCGTGAGTATTGGGCGCAGAAGAAAGGACAGGCTGCCCTTGACAGAGCCAACGCCCCTATTGCTGCGGACGGTATCGCGCCCCGGCAGACCAAGTTTGAAACGGATAAGGCGAAGCTGCGCCGGACTATCCGGGAAGCCCTTGCCGCTGCTTCCGGCTTTGATGAGTTTGCCGCCCTGCTTCTCCGGCATGGTGTGACCGTCAAGGAGAGCCGGGGGCGGCTAAGTTACCTCACGCCGGACAGGACGAAGCCAATTACCGCCCGGAAGCTGGGGGACGATTTTGACCGGGCTGCTGTCCTCTCCGTTTTGGAGCAGAACGCCGCCAGAGCCGCCGAAAAACCCGCAGCCATAGCGGAATACCCCGGCAGTATCAAAGACCGCTTACGGACGAAAAAAGAAGCGAAAAACGCCCCGAACAATGACGCTGTACAGCGCATGGTAGACATAGCCGCCAAGCGAGCCGAGGGGAAAGGACGGGGCTATGAGAAGTGGGCGACCATGCACAACCTCAAACAGATGTCGGCTACCCTCATGCTCTACCAGCAGTATGGCTTTTCTTCCCCGGACGAGCTGGACGCTGCCATTTCCGCAGCCAACACCGCCACGCAGGAGAGCCTTGCCGGACTGAAAGGGCTGGAAGCCGCTATCCGGGAGAAAAAGGAATTGCAGCGCAACCTTTTGGGCTATATCGGCACGAAGCCCGCCCGTGACGGTCTGAAAGCGCAGAAATCGGAGAAAGCCCGGAGAGCCTACCGGGAACAGCACGAAAGCGATTTTATCATAGCGGACACAGCCGCCCGTTATTTCCGGGAGCATGGAATAACCAAGCTGCCAGCCAGCAAAGCCCTGCAAAGGGAGATTGAGCAGCTTACCGTCCAGAAGAACGCCGGATATAACGACTACCGGGAGAAACGCCAGCGGGCGCAGGAGCTTCAGACAGTCAGACGCAATATCGACCAGATTTTAAGGGGCGCACCGAGCCAGCAGAAAAAGCGTGAACAGGAGCGTTAAAGACCGCCCCGAAATGATACCGAAACCCTACAAAAATACAGGTATGATATGAACCCTTACCGCAATACTCCCCGACTTCCAAACGGGGCTTACAGGGCAGAAAAAGCCCGAAAATGATACCGAGAACATACAGAAAATGCCCCCTATCCCGCTACACCGATAGGAACGGCAGAAAGGAGCTTACCATTGCCGAGAATGAGCAAGAAGCGGCGGCTGGAATGGTCTTTCTTCCTCAACCACCGCAACCGTATCACTTACAACGACCTATGCCGGGGCTGCACCCGTGACTGCAAACAGAGCTTCCGGGCGGTTATCATACTATGCCCTCGCTATTATTCCAAACGCTGGAAAAAGGAGGACGCAGCCTATGGCAGATAACCGCAAATATTACTACCTCAAGCTGAAAGAGAGCTATTTTGACGATGATGCAATCGTTCTGCTGGAAAGTATGCAGGACGGCGTTATCTATTCCAACATTCTCTTGAAGCTGTACTTGAAATCGCTGAAAAACGGCGGGAAATTGCAGCTTGACGAGAATATCCCCTACACCGCCCAGATGATTGCGACCATTACCCGCCAGCAGGTAGGTACCGTAGAGAGAGCTTTGAAAATCTTTATGAAGCTGGGGCTTGTGGAGCCTTTGCCAAGCGGCGCACTCTACATGAGCAACATTGAGCTTTTAATCGGCCAGTCCTCTACCGAGGGGGAGCGCAAGCGCAGGGCGCGGCTGGCTTTGCAGGAACAAAAAGCCCTGCCGCAGACAGGGGCGGACAAATGTCCACCATATCGAGCGGACATTTGTCCACCAGAGATAGAGATAGAGAAAGAGATAGATATAGAAATAGAAAAAGAGAGAGAGTTAGAAACGGGACACCCCGCCCCCGCCGCCTATGGCAGATACCACAATGTCATTCTTTCCGATACGGAGCTTGACGGGCTGAAAACAGAGCTTCCCGGCAAGTGGGAGTATTACATTGACCGCCTATCCTGCCATATCGCTTCCAGCGGGAGGAAATACAAGAGCCATGCAGCCACGATTTTCAAGTGGGCGCAGGAGGACGCAGCCAAGAAAGCCCCGAAAAAGGGCATACCCGATTATACCTGTAAGGAGGGCGAGAGCTTATGACGAATGGATTTGATGAAATGATTTTGAATATGACCGACACCACGCCGGAGCCGGAGGACTACACCGGCGAGGACGGGCTTTTATACTGCGGGAAGTGCCACAAGCCCAAAGAGGGCTATTTCCCCAAAGAAACCGCCGCATGGCTGGGGCGTGACCGCCACCCGGCAGAATGTGACTGCCAGCGGGCAGAGCGTGAGGAACGGGAAGCCGCAGAGAAACAGCGCAGTCACCTTGAAACTGTCGAGCGGTTGAAGCGGCGGGGCTTTACAGACCCGGCTATGCAGGGCTGGACGTTTGAGAACGACAACGGCAAGTGCCCGCAAATGGAACACGCCCATTTCTATGTGGAGAACTGGGAAACCATGAAAGAGCGCAACATTGGCTATCTGCTATGGGGCGGCGTTGGCACAGGCAAGAGCTATTTTGCGGGCTGTATCGCAAATGCCCTTATGGAGCGTGAAATCCCCGTGTGCATGACAAACTTTGCATTGATATTGGGTGACCTTGCCGCCAGCTTTGAGGGCAGGAATGAATATATCTCCCGACTTTGCAGCTTCCCGCTGCTTATCCTTGACGATTTTGGAATGGAACGGGGAACGGAATACGGCTTAGAGCAGGTCTACAACGTGATTGACAGCCGTTACCGCAGCGGCAGGCCGCTGATCGTCACGACTAATCTCACGCTGGAGGACTTGCAGCACCCGGAGGACACCGCCCACGCCCGCATTTATGACCGTCTGATTGAAATGTGTTCTCCTGTCCGCTTTACCGGGAGCAACTTCCGAAAAGCCACGGCGCAGGAGAAAATGGGACAACTGAAAAAGCTGATGAACAGAAAGGAGAGCCGCCTATGACCAACACCCCAAAGAATGACCGCAGCACCCGCCGCCCGGATTGCGTGACGGAAATCCGCATAGGTAATTCTGTCCTTGTCGTTTCCGGCTATTTCAAGCAGGACACCACCGCCACCGCCGCCGATAAAATGCTGAAAGTGCTGGAAGCGGAAGCTGCTACACAAAAATCGGCAATTTGACGGGACGTAAAGAAGCAGAAAGGACTGTACAGCCAGCCCCGGCGTGTGGTATGATAGTCATACGGAATAGTGGGGCTGGCTGTCGGAAATGGAGGACACTATGTTAAGACAGACCACCCGAAACCTTATTACCGCCCTTTATCCGAGATTATCCCACGAGGACGAGCTGCAAGGTGAGAGCAATTCTATTTCAAACCAGAAGCGTATTCTTGAAACCTATGCGAAGCAGAACGGCTTTTCCAATCTGCAATGGTACACAGATGACGGTTATTCTGGGGCGAACTTCCAAAGACCCGGTTTTCAAGCCATGCTTGCGGACATTGAAGCCGGAAAAGTCGGCACCGTTATCGTCAAGGATATGTCACGGTTAGGGCGAAACTATCTGCAAGTGGGAATGTATACGGAAATGATTTTCCCACAGAAAGGCGTCCGCTTTATCGCTATCAATGACGGAGTGGACAGCGCACAGGGCGACAATGACTTTGCCCCGCTGCGGAATATCTTTAACGAATGGCTGGTGAGAGATACGAGCAAGAAAATCAAAGCAGTAAAACGGTCTAAGGGTATGAGCGGGAAGCCCGTCACGAGCAAACCCGTATACGGCTACTTTATGGACGAGGACGAAAATTTTATCATTGACGGGGAAGCCGCCCCTGTTGTGCGGCAGATTTACAGCTTGTGCCTTGCCGGGAACGGGCCGACCAAGATAGCCCGTATGCTCACAGAGCAGGAGATCCCCACGCCGGGAACGCTGGAATACCGTCGGACGGGAAGCACCCGCCGCTACCACCCCGGCTATGAGTGCAAGTGGGCGACCAATACCGTGGTACATATCCTTGAAAACAGGGAGTACACGGGCTGTCTGGTAAACTTCAAGACGGAGAAGCCGTCCTACAAGACCAAGCACAGCGTAGAGAACCCCATTGAGAAACAGGCGATTTTCGAGAACCACCATGAGCCTATCATTGACACCCAGATGTGGGAGCGTGTGCAGGAGTTACGCAAGCAGCGCAAACGCCCGAACCGCTATGATGAAGTGGGCTTATTCTCCGGCATACTCTTTTGTGCCGACTGCGGCAGCGTCCTTTACCAGCAGCGTTACCAGAACGCCACCCGCAAGCAGGATTGTTATATCTGCGGGAGCTACAAGAAGCGTACCCGTGACTGTACGGCGCACTTTATCCGCACCGACCTGTTGACCGCCGGAGTGACCGACAATCTGCGGAAAGTCACCAGCTATGCAGCGAAGCACGAAGCCCGGTTTATGAAGCTGCTGATCGAGCAGAACGAGGACGGGGGCAAGCGCAGGAACGCCGCAAGGAAAAAGGAGCTGGAAGCCGCCGAGAAGCGTATCAGCGAGTTATCCGCTATCTTCAAGCGGCTGTATGAGGACAGCGTGACCGGGCGCATTTCAGACGAGCGTTTCACGGAGCTGTCGGCAGACTATGAAGCCGAGCAGAAAGAACTGAAAGAGAGAGCCGCCGCTATCCGGGCAGAGCTTTCCAAAGCGCAGGAAGCCACGGTAAACGCAGAAAAGTTTATGAATGTTGTCCGCAAGTACACCAGCTTTGAAGAACTTACCCCTACCCTTTTGCGTGAGTTTGTGGAGAAAATCGTTGTGCATGAGTGCAGCTATGACGAGAACGGCACACGCAGACAGGACATTGATATTTATTACTCTTTCGTTGGCAAGGTAGACCTGCCCGAATGACCGCCCGACCTATCCGGCGCAATGCGCAAACGCCGGATAGGAACGGCAAAATTTTTTACACTTCTACTACTTCTTTATCACACATCAGCAAAGTCCCAGGGCATGAAGCAGTTCATGGCTAATTAAAGGGAACAAAAAGAAAGGAAAAACCAATCCAGACGGTATCAGCGGCAGGCTACAAGAATAAATTGTGATTTCACAAGATTGGTGTTATAATAAGAGAAAAGCTCCTGCCGGGGCAGCCGCCCCGGTGGTATGGGTAGAAAGGCAGGAAAACAATATGCACATCAGCTATAAACCACTCTGGCACACACTGTTAGAGCGTGATATGCGAAAAGAAGATTTAAGGCTTGCCGCTGGTATGACAACGAATATGATTGCCAACATGAGTAAAGAGGGAAAGCACATCAGCATGGACACATTAGCCCGTATCTGCGAAACGCTGAATTGTGAGATTACCGATGTGATTGAGTTAGTACCAGACGAGCCTACTTCCACAGGAGGTAAGGAACATGAGCGAACTGAAACCAAGAATAACGGAAAACGGAATTGATTATATCCTTGTCGGAGATTACTATATCCCGGATTTGAAGCTGCCGAAGGAACACCGCCCTATTGGAAAGTACGGACGGATGCACAGGGAATATTTAAGGGAAGTCCACCCAGTCAGATTGAACACATTGACCTTGACCGGGGAGTTATGGACATACCTTGCAGACCTGAACGAACAGGCACAGGAACGGTTAGACACCATCATGGAGCAGATGAAAGATGCCGAGGGCGTGACCGAGGAATTGAAACGAACCCAAGAAATGGAATGGGTGCGGCGTTGCAATAACATTCACAACCGGGCAGAAGAAATTATTTTGCAAGAGATGATTTATTCATAACGGTATGATAGAATGATTATGACAAATCGGAATTGACCGAGCTGAAAGAGAAGGATGCTTGT